>CAXYKQ010000082.1:0-3628 GCA_964277835.1 uncultured Edaphocola sp.
CAAAATTGCTACAGTAGATCATGAGTTTGATACTATTAAAGGCGTAATTGAAGATGTTACCGAAATCATCCTGAATTTGAAACAAGTTCGTTTCAAAGCAGCGACGGAAGGGGTGTCTTCTGATAAAGTTTCTTTGGTCATTAAGGGTAAGGAGCAATTTACCGCAGGTATGATCGGAGAAGCAACTCCTCATTTCGAAGTTATGAACCCGGAACTGGTAATTTGTAACTTAGATACTTCCGCTGCCCTGGAAATTGATATTTTTATCGGGAAAGGCCGTGGTTATGTACCTGCTGAGGAAAACAAACCAAAAGATAATTCTCTAAATTACATTTCAATCGACTCTATTTTCACTCCGATCAAGAATGTAAAATATGCGATTGAAAATACCCGTGTGGAGCAACGTACCGACTATGAAAAATTAGTTATGGACGTAGTTACTGACGGTACTATTCACCCTGAAGAAGCGGTTAAGGAAGCTTCCCGCATCCTGATCCAGCACTTGATGATCATCACGGATGAAAATATCTCTTTAGACACAAAACGTGAAGAGAAAGAAGATACTGTTGATGAGGGATTGTTGCAATTACGTAAAGTATTGAATACCCCATTAGAAGATCTGGAACTTTCTGTACGTGCCTTTAACTGTCTGAAAGCAGCTAAGATCAACTCCCTGATCGAGCTGGTACAATACACCCAGGAAGAATTAATGAAGTTCCGTAACTTCGGACAAAAATCCCTGACTGAGATTGAACAAGTATTGGGTGAAAGAGGCTTAAGCTTTGGCATGGACGTTTCCCGCGTTAAAGCCAGCGAATTAAATCACTAAAAATATAGCCGTTTGGTTCCCCCGGACCAAACGGTTCCTTTATTTATAATCTATAGGTTTTGCCGGAATTTTTTCGGACCGGGGCGGTAGAACAATGCTGTATTCCTTGACACGGTACGGTATTTATTAAAAGTCATTATATAAAATGCGTCACGGAGACAAAGTAAACAATTTAGGCCGTACTACGGCACACAGGAAGGCTTTATTAAACAATTTAGCTGCTCAGCTGATTCAACACAAAAGAATCACCACTACTTTAGCTAAAGCAAAAGCTTTACGTGTATTTGTAGAGCCATTGATTACCAGATCTAAAAATGACACTACACACAACCGTCGTATAGTGTTCTCTCACTTACAAAACAAAGAATCTATCAAAGAATTATTCAGCGTGGTAAGTGAAAAAGTAGCGGACCGTCCAGGTGGTTACACGCGTATCATTAAGTTAGCACCACGTATGGGTGATGCTGCTGAAATGGCGCTGATCGAATTAGTAGACTTCAACACCACTTACAATGTTGGTGAAAAAACAGCTGCTAAGAAAACACGTCGTAGTCGTGGTGCCGCTAAAAAAGAAGCACCTGCTGCTGCAGCTGCAACCACTGAAGAAACAACTCCTTCAGCGGAAGAAGCGCCGAAAGCAGATAACGAAGCTGCTGACGAAGCATCAAAACCAGAAGGAGCGGAATAAGATCCTGACTTTCTTTCGAGATAAAAGCGCAACGGCCTCTGCTGTTGTGCTTTTTTTGTTTATCCTGCTTCTTCTGTTGAGTTTATATTTATTGTATTTATTGCCAACCAAATGATTTATGTATTGGTCTTATATAGATATTAATACCTAAATCATTTCACATGAAGCAAATTTTATTAGTACTCCTGGTAGCCTGCTCCCTGCAGACCAAAGCCCAGCAATCCTGGCAATGGCTTAAATCGCCCAACTCCTATGGAAACATGAACCATAAAGGCATGGATGTAGATGCCAATGGCAATGTATTTACTATCGGTCAGCAGTGGCAATCTGCTGATTTTGGTACCATTAATATACAACACTCGGGCGATTATCTGAGCCTGTACCTAGCAAAGCAAGATGCTTCTGGTAATTACCTGTTTGCAAAAAAAATATGGAGTGAAGCAGGTATCAGATCTGCTCTGATAAAACTCGACAATGCAGGCAATGTGTTTGTATTCGGTACGTGTAACGGCTATACGCTTCACCTGGGCGGTACTGACTCCATTAGCTACAGCACTACGCTAAGTCCTACGGACCAAACCAAGTTTTTCCTGGCTAAATATGATAATAATGGTAATTTTCTATGGGCTAAAAAAGGAGAAGGTGCAGCGATCTATGGTACTGCGAGGGCCATCATCAACATAGGCAATGATCTGTACATTGGCGGCGACTATAATGGCGGAGCCAACTTCCTGGGCCTGACTATGCCGATCAAAAGTGCGAACAGTAGTTTTATAATTAAGGTCGACAATAACGGCAATGGAGCCTGGATCAATGCCGCCACGGTTACCGCGATGACTTTTATAACCGGCCTGGCCACCGATGGTACAAATATCTATGCCTGCGGTAAGTTTCAAAACACTATAGGTTTTGATAACGTGATGGTAAATAATCCGCTTTATACCTCTAATGGCGGAGAGCGCATTTTCCTCTTTAAGTTTAACCAGAGCGGGGTAGCACAGTGGGGAAAGGAAGAAGGAGGCGTTTATAATTATGTAACCACGGCGGAAGACGGAAATAATGCCAATGTGCTGGTTTATGACGGCAATGGCAATTTATATATGGGCGGTTCCTACCAGGATCAGACCGGAAATATTACTAACCAATTACAACAACCATTTGTGTCCAGGTACGAGGTGGCTAATGGTAGCAAACTCTGGACGGTAAAGTATACACCGAATATTGAAAACGCGGTGAATGGGATCGTTATTGATTCCAATGCCAACCTGATCTGTGTAGGAGAATATATCGGCAGCATGACTGCCGGTACCTTTAATTTACCTGCCGATGCTACCAGCAGAAAGGGTATGGTATTGCGCCTGGATAAAAATGCAGGGGACTGTACTGCTGCTTCCGGTATAGGTAATACCGGCGAAAAAGCAAATGCGCAGCGCATTTATATGCCTGCCAATAAATCTTACTATGTCATTTCCGGTTCGTACGGGTCTATGTTGCATTTAGGTACGCTCAGTACTACATCCAATGGCAATAACACCGATTTTATAGCTAAATATGCCTTGGCTAGTCCTACTGCTATTGCGCAACTGCCTGCATTATCTTACCAGCTTTATCCCGTACCGGCTGTAAATGGTCTGACTTTTGAATTAGGTAGCCGCATTAAAGGTACCGTTAGTGTTTTAAATACACTTGGACAGATCATGTATCAGCAAAGTTTTGACGGTACTAAGGGACAAGTTGACCTCGGGCAGTTAGCAGCAGGACAATACTATTTTAAAATACAAAGTGAACATGCTGCCGGTATACGACCATTTACAAAGTTGTAAGGTTGGCATGACGAAGGCGACGATTTTTTGATCACCCCCCCCAAAAAAACAGGCTGTCCTCTATAAAGGGACAGCCTGTTTCATGATAAATCTTTAGCAAAGAGCTATTCAAAAATGCCCAGGTAATATTGTTTTTTACCTTTCTGGAACAGGATGTACTTATCGTTGAGCAGATCGGCAATCATTATTTTTGATTCAACACCTTGTATTTTTTCTTTGTTCATACTCACGCCACCGGCAGTGAGCATTTTACGCGCTTCACCTTTAGACGGGAAAATACCTGAAGCT
>CAXYKQ010000083.1:0-2793 GCA_964277835.1 uncultured Edaphocola sp.
GCCGGGAGCTTTAAGATTTAATTTTGCGATGCTTTATAATTTATCGAAATATTTGAAAGAATGATTTTTCTTAATATTCAATAACGCGTTGTAAATCAGAAGAATTACATTCGCTACATCATCTTTATGCACCATTTCTACGGTGGTATGCATGTAGCGTAAGGGCAGGGAGATCAAGGCAGAAGGGGTGCCGTCATTACTATAAGCAAAAGCATCCGTATCGGTGCCGGTAGAACGCGAGCAGGCATTTTTTTGTAATGGAATTTCCGCTTCGGCGGCAGTATCGGTCAGTAGCTTCAACAGGTTCATCTGTACTGCAGGCCCATAAGCCACCACAGGCCCTTTACCGCATTGTACATCACCCTGGGTGACCTTATTGATCATAGGTGTATGCGTATCATGAGTTACATCCGTACAGATAGCTACATTTGGTTTTAACCTCCGCGCGATCATTTCCGCGCCTCTCAAACCGATCTCTTCCTGTACCGCGTTGACGACATATAAAGTATAAGGTAACTTTTTCTTGTTCTCTTTCAGCAGGCGGGCTACTTCCGCAATCATAAATCCGCCGATGCGGTTGTCCAGCGCGCGCCCCATGTAGTAACGGTCATTCAACACTTCGAAGGTATCTTCATAGGTGATCACCGAACCGATGTCAATTCCTAATGCCAAAACTTCTTCTTTCGAGGTACAACCACAATCAATGAAAATATTTTTAAGGGTGGGGGCTTCTTCCTTCTCTCCGCTGCGGGTATGAATTGCGGGCCAGCCGAAAACACCGCGTACAATGCCTTTTTCACCATGGATCAATACCTTTTTGGAAGGAGCGATCTGGTGATCGGAGCCACCGTTTCGGATCACGTAAATAAGGCCTTCACTGTTGATGTAATTGACATACCAGGAGATCTCATCGGCATGGGCCTCGATCACCACCTTGTAGTCTTTACCCGGATTGATCACGCCCACAGCCGTACCGTAATCATCCAGGAACCACTCATCAATATAGGGCTTCAGGTATTGCAGCCATAATTTTTGCCCTGCCGATTCGAAAGAAGTCGGTGAAGGATTATTAATATAGCTTGCTAAGAAAGAAAGAGATTGTTGGTTCAAAACTTTTTTCATGTTATAATTTATTCTCAATAGAAAATGTGTAATGCCTGCAAATATCGTCAAAAAGGCATCATGCCCGCTTTGGAATAATTTAATGCTGCCTAACGGCCGAATTTAAAATACTTGCTGAGCACATGCTTTTTGCCATGAAGCATCTCCGCGACCATATCCATACCGATTACAGAGAAAGTAATGCCGTTTCCGCCGAATCCCAGGACAAAGTAAGCGCCCGGAAAATCTTTATGCGTGCCGATATAGGGTAAACCATCTTTCGTTTCTCCAAAAGTACCGGCCCAAATAAAATCTGAGCGGAAGTTATAGCCTGGGAATATCTTTTGTACCTGTGTTTCCAGTCTTTTACCTTTCCTGTTCAATAAGCCGTCCCGCTTCTTTGCACTTACGAAATCCTCGTCTTCACCACCAATGAGCAGACGGCCATCGTCTGTAGTACGCATATAGATGTAGGGACTTGCCGTATTCCAGAAAAGCGTTTTGTCTAACGCTTTGCACTCATTTGCTGACACTTCACTCACAACCGCGTAGGTTGACAGCAGCTTCACGAAATTTTCTTTGATAAGCTCCGTACTTTCAAATCCGTTACAGTAAATGATCTTCTTCGCTTTAATAGTGTTCCCGTAGTCTGTCGTCACTTTTACGCCATTCCTGCCGTAGTGTACTTCCTCAATATCTGTTTTATCATAAATCTCCAATCCTTTTTTATGGTTATAAGCGAGTATATCATGGGCCAGGCAAAAAGCATCAATACTGCCACCTTTTGCCGACAGTATGCCCCCATAGGTGTTTTCGAGTCCGTACTTTTCCCGTATATCCTCCGCGGAAAGCCATAGTACCGGGAAACCGTATTTTTTACGGGTTTCGAATTCTTCACGCAGCCAGGCTACATCTTTTTTATACGCAGCAAAGTAAAGAGATTCTTTATTTTCAAATCCACAGCCGGAGTTTACCTGTTGCACTACTTCGGCCAGCTGATCAATTGAATCAAAACAGGCCTGGTAAGCAGCGACAGCGCCTTCCTCGCCGATTTGTCGGATCAATTCGTACAAGGGTACATCTATTTCATACTGCAACATCGATGTAGTGGCGGAACTACTGCCATTGGCTATTTCCCGCCGGTCAACCAGTACGGTTTTATAGCCTTCCTGCATACAGCGATGCGCGATCAGGCTGCCGGTAATACCGCTGCCTACGATCAGTACATCGGTGCTGATATCTCTGTCCAGGGAGGGGTAGGAATATTTTAAGCCATTTTTTACCAGCCAAAAGGGTTCATTCGATTTTAGTTTCATACAGTTCTTTTGAAAAACTTTTTAGAGGAATAAAAACAGGAATAATCGGGAAACGGCGGCAATATAAACGATAATAACATAATGTAGTGTTATTTATTCGCAGGACGGTAAATTGGCGGACCAAAAGTAAGCTACAAAATTTTTTAATTGAAACAATAGTTATGCGGGTAAAGAATAAGCTATCATAACTTTCAAAGCACGGAAGCTTTATCTTTGTTACTCAACATCGCAAACCAATTAGCGCAATAACCACCGGCATGCAACGTAAGATCATCCATATTGATATGGACGCCTTCTACGCTTCTGTAGAACAGCGGGACTTTCCCGAGTACCGGGGCTTGCCGCTGGTGGTTGGCGGTCTGCCCGAAGGCCGGGG
>CAXYKQ010000084.1:0-7298 GCA_964277835.1 uncultured Edaphocola sp.
CATTATCAAACCATACATCTTTACCTATTGTCTGGTTGTCTACGAATACGATCGCATAACCCGGCTCATTGGTGCTCACCATAGTGGTAGACAGGTTGTCAAAAACTCCCGTACTTATGGGTCCAACTGATAAGCGTCCGCTTCCCGAAAGCAGGTTCAGCTGATCGTCAAAAAACAGGTAGTTCAGCCCGGCTCTCGGGCCAGCGCTCCCTGCAGGGGTATTGTTGAGCAAATCATTGATCCCGCTTATCGTTTCCGGGCGGCTAAACAGTTTATTGATTAATGTTCCGCTCTCCGTCTCACTCACCGGCTTGCCGCCCATTGTGCCTCCCGACAAAGTAGCCAGTAACGAAGATACGATTTGTTCCGCTGTTGTGTGCTCATAGTCAGCAGGGGTATCATCAGCCTCATAATAAGCATCGGTAGCAAAGATGAACTGGTCGCCGGGCATCACCCTGAGCATGATGGCCGTACCGATCCTGCGGTCCGGGTCATGCGCATTCAGCCTGGCCGCCTTCAGGTCGCTCGTGTTGATGCTCCCCGGTTTATCGTCTCTCACCGCCGCTATATTATCAAAAACCAGCTGCTCGCTGTTGGCCGTAGCCAGCTCGTGCATGGCATAATACGCATGGCTGGCCGGCTCTGCCGCAAGTGTGGTGCGCACATTGCCCAGGTGATCTTTGATAAAATAATCGTACACAAACTTAGTGGCCCCCGCCTGGCTGCCGGTAGTGATCGCCTCGGGGCGGCTGCGGCCTTCTTCGTTCAGGATATACTGCAATACATTGTTTTTATAAACGAAGCTGCCTATATAATCCCATACTTCGGTCGTCTGTGCCTGCTGGTCAAAAATGGTCTTTCTCAAGCGGTTGCCCATGGCGTCATACACGTAGCTGATGTTCCCTTTACCCTGTACCTTAATCAGCGAGGGTTTATTCAGATGGTTATAAGTAATACTGGTGATGCCTTTATTGGCATCGCTCAGCAAGTTACCATTATCGTCATAAAAATATTCTTCATTCAGTCCCGCACTATCTTTGAAATCCGGCAATGTCAGCGTAGCCGAAGGGCTTACATAATCCCTTACCGCTGTAAGCTTATTGCTGTTAACGGCATAGGTGTAGGCCAGTTGGTCCATATTGACAGGGCCGGAGGTTTTATTGCCTCTTTGGTTCATGGATAGTATGTTGCCGCGCTCGTCGTAGCTGATCGCCGATGCAGTGTAATCTTTATTGTTATTGACCCAGCTGGCTGGCTGTGCAGGATTGTTACGATACTCTGCATGGGTTAGCCTGCCCAGGGCATCATAGCTGTAACCATACGCGTTTCTTTTAGTATCATTTGCGGGTATTACCCCATAGTTATTCCAGGTAATACCGGCTATATTGCCACTGTAAAGTTTGCTCGTAAAACCATCTTCATAGTAAAGCTGTTCCCGGAAATAGGTACTGTCCTGGTAGTAGGGATTACGCGCATGAATCTGCTTCAGCCAGCCCCTTATATTGTACTCCTGCAGTACATTGGCCATAGGATATTGCTTGATCACCACCCGGCCCATGTGATCGTAGTCGTAATAGGCCAGGTTATAGGGCGTTCCGTCATTGATTCTTTGCTGCAGCTGCCATACCTGGTCATTACCGCCCTGGCCCAGGTTACGCCGGTAGGTCTTGTCCAGCTTGATGTGGTTAAGTGCAGCTGTGGCACCGGGTACCGCAATGGCATCGGGATTATGGTGATGCGCGATGGAGCGGTAAGGCATGCCCTGGAAAAAATACAGCTGGCTGTTGTAATCCAGTCCCCCGATATGATTGTTGGCTACCGTCTGGATCACCTGGCCTTTGGCATTGTAATAAAAGGTGGTATTAATCCATTTGTTTAAAGTGGAGTTGTCGGCCCCCAACACTTTCACCCTGGTACCGGTAAGCATTCCTTTGGTCGCATTGCTGTAGGAAGAGGCAACGATACTGGCATCCCCGGATGGTGGCGCCGGTATTTTGGTTGCATCAAAAGGGCCACTTACCAGGAAATAGCTATCATAATAGTTGTAGGTCAGTATTTCCCCGTCCTCCAGGCTAGTGGGGAAAAATTCAGAAGGATTGCTGATACTATTGTAATGAAGCACAAAGTGCCGCCAGGAGTTAGTGGGGATGGTCCCGCCGGGGTCTGAGGCCTGTGTCTGCATACTGCTGCGCGTATCGGCAATAGTGAGCAGCCCACCGATGGTCGGGCGGTTCTGCCCGTCATAGAAGGTGAAAGCCCATTTTCCCTGCTGCCGCAAATTGCCATCCTGGCTCAGTACCACCCGGTCCCGGTTGTCATACACATAGTATTCTATTTCCTTTCCCGGGATCTTTTTTTCCACGGTCCGACCCCGCTCATCATACTGGTAGAAATAGCAGAGCCCGTCCTGCTGCGCGGCGTCCGGTACGGTCCAGCTGTAATGGTACTTCCTGTAACCCGGCAATACGTTAGCCGCTGAGCTTTCTTTAGTGTAGCTGCTTGCAACTGCTCCGGGCGGAATAACCGCCCGCAGGCGGTTTAACTTATCATACACATAGAAGGTGTAATCGTAGTTATTGGGAAACATGCCCTGTGGTGCACCCGCAGGCTGGTCACTGTTTAATACTTTCCGTGCTAATACCCTGGTGCATACAAGCCGTCCCAGTTTATCTTTAACCGATTCGCTGGTATGGCCGTCTTCATCTGTGGTGGTAGTAACATAAAGCTGTCCGTCCCCGTAATTGCCCTGGTAGGTGATGCCTCCGTCGTACCGGTAGATGGGGAAAGCACCGATTGTGATAATGGTGGGTACCGGGTTGTTGATCGTTCCTGCTGCATAGCTTGGGGAGTTGTTGGTCCGGTAGGCCGTTTGCACGCCACGGTTGCTGCCCACCCAGCTCTTACCCGGAGCTAATTGCTTCACGGGCCGGTTCAGGGGAGAGTTGTCGAATTCAGTCTTGCTGAAAGGTTCCTGTCCCTGGGTAGCGGGATAAAAGCTTTCCAGGGTAGCTTTGGGCAGATAATTAAACCTTCCCTGGGACAGGTGATCCAGTCGCGCAAAGGGGAGGTATTGAATGCTTTCCCTGCCTGCCGCATCGTATACATGATGGGTGATGATATCGTTGCCGTCCGCATGCGCTTTTTTGGCAACCGTTTGCAAAGGCCTGCCTAGTCCGTCAAAATAGTCGGTGACCTGGCGGTGTTTGATCGTACTGCTCACTGCAGTTACGGGTTGATCTGGGATAATCGTCCGCACATAATTAAACAGCATGCCGAAGGTCATGTTGTACAACATTGGATTAGCACCGGCGGGCGTGACCGCCGCAGGTGCTACCGGGATATTATCCTGCGGATTGACCGTCTGCTGGCTGTGGGAAACTGCCGGAAGTATAACTGCTCCCGATAGTATAAGATATAAAAAATGCTTTTGTTGCAGGTTCATAAAAAAAAATTTAGAATGATTTTACTCTTGTATCGATTTAGTGATTACTCCGCGCCCTGGTACTGATACTGATGGGTTTTAAGTATATTGCCATCGACATCTTTTATATGGATCAATCTGCCCAAAGCATCGTATTCAAACCGTGTGATTTGGTTTTTGTCATCACAGATAGAGGTTAGCTGTCTTTTACTGTTGTACGTGTAAGATTGCACCTTGGCGGATGTGGTGGAAAGCCTGAGTTCATCTATTATCCCAGTTCCCGTTACGTCTACAGTACTAACCCCGGTCACCACCGTTTCAAATCTTTTCCATTGGTTACCAGAGGTAAATCCGGGCGTGAGTAAAACACCGTTAACTGAAATAGAGGCACCCGGCCTTGCGTAAAACGATACCATGTGGGAGTTTGCTGGGCTCAATCCGGAAATGCTCAGGCTACCTCCTGTCAATTGTGCTGAATAATGCCCGGTAACCGAATTATTCACCAGATAACTAAAATTGCTTCCGGTCCATGGACTTGAACTATTATCTTCAAAAGAAGTAAGCATAACAGTTTCCGGCCCAACACCAGTCGCTATTGAAGCTGGCAGTCTATAAAGCGGATTATAATATTTCTTTTTGATTAGCTCATTATTTATGATGTAGGAAGTTGGCAAGTCTGCTTGAAAGGAGAGCGCTTCCAAATCCAGTGTATAGCGGCTGTCCTTGCTTAAAGAAGCACCGTTTACCGAAGAAGGTGTGAAATCAGTAAGGGCATCGGTCATTTTAAGGCTGTAAATTTTTTGTGGTGCGGCAATCGGAACTGGTGCTACTTCCATCAGGGTGCCTTCTGTTACAACCGCTTGGTTGTTAGCGTCGATACTGGTTTGATAAATTTCTAAGGGAACATCATAAATTCTTTTCTCCTGCATTTCTTTAATTCCGTTTAAAGAGGAAGACAAAGTGCCGGAGGCAGGAACGACATAATCTGTCGCATATTTAATGCTGGTGACCTCTTTTGTGCCATCATTGAAAGTGATTATCATGCTGGAAGGCCTGGCCTGCTCGGGGCGGTTGTAGGTATAATCGATTGTTTTGGTAATGACGCCCCCGTCGAGGTATTCGGTGTGTATTTCCCGGTTCATTTTTTTGATCCCTGATTCTATCTCGTATTTAGTAACGCTGAGTTGGTCAGATCCAATCATGTTCTGGTTGGCAATGCTTTTAAATGCGTAGAAGCCAGGATTGGATGGGGCTTGAAGAAATGAAAATTGGTATTGGATATTGTTTACCGCGTTACCTGCTTCATTATAAATAGTAGTCTGTAGTAGCTGACCGTTGCGAAAAGTATTCGCCATTGAGAATAAATTTCCGCTCAACATACTTCCCATAGGTAAGCCATTAATTGTGTATAAATTGGTCACTTTACCGTTATTCGCACCAACATATTTTTTTGAAACCTGCCTATAGTAAACATCGGGTCCGATCGTGCCTCCTGTAATACTTTGATCATTGAAATAAGAAGTAAAATAACGCGAATCAACGGGCCCGGAACCATTGTTACAAAATGCACTCCATTTATTTACCATATGTGGCGTTGTGAATAATATGCCGCTGGATTTTCCAGGTTCATTTTCATACAGATATTGTGTCTTTTGGATTTTGTTACTGTAGGGATCATAATTTTCAATAGATCCAATCCTTAAACCCGGTCCTGTGTAGTTTATGCCCGTGCCGATAATTCTCTTCTCCTTTAAATTTACCCGTACCATAGCAGTAGTACAATCTTCCTGTAAAATGACGGATTGAAAATAATAAGTTCCGGCAGGCAACTCCCAATCTACATCATTTTCATTCTGCCCAAATGTCCTGATTGGTGTAGATTGCCCTACTTTATACAAAGCCGTTCCTGGGGGTACGCCTGCAGTTCCGTTACCGGCACAGGGACCGGCCGGTGTTCCTGATGAATTTGGAAAAATTCTGCTCGGCGAAATATAAGCGTCATAATTAAAAAGCGTGGTTTGGTTTATGGTAAATCGGGTAGTGTCCTCTTGCGCATACTGTTGTGTGTTGGCAGCGGTAGCATTTGTGTGAATTATAGTTTGGTAAATGGGGTCTGGCCTATAGTAAGTGTTATTTTCAAAATTGAAATTGGTATATCCACCTGTCGGATAAATAATCTTTTTTAAAGAGGAAGCCAAAGTTGCACTAGTTGGTAATCTTGAATCGGAATTGTATTTAAAGCTATAGCCGCCGGGATAATAAACAACCGTTTTCACCGGAAATTTTTGAGCTCCCGGGCGGTAAAATCCCCAAAGATCCTGCAGGGCAGATGTACGCTCCGGAAGCTCTTGCGTATTGTACTCAAAGCTGTATTCTCCAATGGCGGTATTATTTATAGGATCGAGCATTTGTACCTTATTTAATTTCAGTCTTTTATCTTCCGGGTTGGGTCCTGATCCAAAATAATTGGTTACTAATTTAGTCTTCTGTACTAAATCATTATTAACGTACACGCACACATTATCAAGTGATTTGGCGTTAAGTACATCTTGTCGTGCAGCTGCCGCCACGTTAAAGACGATTTTTGTCCCTTCATAATTGATTTCCTTTAACCGAAGGCTCTTTATACGCGAAAAAGAGTTTCTATTTAATGTTGCCGTGTAACTACAACTACCGCTGAACAAATCAGTCTTCTGATAGGACCAATGCTTATCGGTTTCAATACTATCGATTTCAAAAGCAAAATTCACAACGGCGCCACTCTTTGGGTCATAAATGTTACTGATATACCAGGAAGTGTTGATCGATTCATCTCCATTAGGAGCCGGAGCCGGATGTGTGGTAGATAAATTATCGTAATTCACCTCCACCTGGTCAAAAGTATATTTCAAGCCGTTATCATCTGTGATCACAAATGAAGACAATTTCCCCGCTGCAGGCATGGCAGTCTGTATGTCTATATCGTCGTAGGGAATGGTTAGTGCTTTAAGATTGTTCGCTACGCCATTTTGTGGCTGTAGCGTAAAAGTTCCGGATTTGCCGGCAAAGTTATAAGCAAATACATCCGGCATATAATCAAATTTTCCATCGTCAATGGCTTGTCTTATTTCCCAAAACGGTAATCCCTGAGTACTGTTCTCAACTATTTCCCAAGCTGTTCCCGGATAGCTGGCAATCATGTTATATTTATAAAAAAAGCCTAGCCGACCTGAATTGGTATTCATATCATCCGGAAGACCAACTACGCGGCGGGTGATCATACCGCCGGCATTAAGAGAAAATCCTAGTCCTACCCATGAGGCCACATCCGCCACCCTGATACCGGAAGCATGATAGCTGATATCAACGGGAAAGCTGATATTGCCTACATTCACCTGGTAAACCGGTATCGTAATGCCGGGCAAACCCACATTTTCATTGACGGGATATTCTCCGTACTTTCCCAAGGAAGCAGAATTTGGCGCCTGGGGTGTCGCATTTATATTTTGCGTCAGCGTTTTAAAATAGTTGTCATTTTGCTGGCTGTAACCTGAAAGGTGCAGGTTGCCCAGTAAAAACAAAATACTTATTTTTTTCATCATAAGATTTGATTTTCGGTTTTATATTTTCCAGCCCAGCCTGATGATCCAGGGTGAGCTGATCTTTGTTTTATCGTTTAAAAAATTATAGCCTACCAGCATCGTGCCCTGCATTTTGCTGCTGACCCGGTAGTTTTTCATCAGGCCCAGGTAGGCCGCATCCTGCAGCAAGCCCATGGCTGTTTTCACATTGCCGGCATTGCCATATTGTTCCATAGTTTGGGTGTACGCCCGGTTCATCGGTCTTACACTCTTTTCATAACCACCCTGCAGGCTGATGCCCCACAGCAGCTTATGGT
>CAXYKQ010000085.1:0-4719 GCA_964277835.1 uncultured Edaphocola sp.
CGGGTCTCTGGGGGCAATCATAGGTACGATGGGATTAAAGGCGATCTGGGGTGAGGCGCAACGTTATGTTTCAGTTATTTCCGGCTTCGTGATCTTACTGCTTATCTTACTGCCTGTGCTTCGCGCAGCCCGCATAAAATTCCCTTTTCAAAGAAGTTTTGCGCGCGTTTTAAAACGTATGCAGGATCACCCCCGTGGCATTTATTTTATACAGATGGGCTTCCTCAACGGCCTTTTGCCCTGTGGTATGGTATACATTGCAATGACTGCCGCTTTGGCGAGCGGCGGACCTTTACAAGGCTTTATTGCCATGATGTTATTCGGTGCCGGCACCAGTATGGCTCTATGGGCGGTAGCCTCATTAAAAGGAAAAGTAAGTGGCCGCCTGAGGCAAAGATTGAAACCGATTAGTGTGGGGTTTTCTCTACTGGTGGCCGGGCTTTTGATAACGCGCGGTCTTAATCTGGGCATCCCTTATATCAGCCCGAAAATGAATACGGTAAAATTGCAACAGGCCGCTTGTTGCGCAGGAAAGACAATTACGGAAGATGCCGCTTCAGCTGCTGCGGATTGTCATTAAATTATATATTTGTTGTTGTTGCAGACCGGGTATTTTTATGCCCGGTATTTTTTTTATATGAACTTGTTTTAAATACTCTATCCTTAGTTTGTGGTTTTGGCAATAATAAAATTTTGAAAAAAATAGTTGTTCAATAAAATTATTCCCTACATTTGCCCTGAAATTTAATCATTCAAGCATAAGTGGAACTGAATTTTACATATCAATCCAATGGACCTGTACTCCGGTATATTGTCCCCGCTATGCCTTTCCCAGATACTTCACGACGATAGGGCAGATAGTAGCGTAAACCCGCTAAGAACGTTGCCCCAAATCTTTGCAATTTTTTAATCAGCATTTATATACTGGTTAAGACTTCGTAATTATTTTCGATTAATTTATTCTTTTTAAGGTGAAAAAAAATCATAAGATTCTTTTTCGTACTGCGTCCTTCCCGGATGTGCAGTATGCTGAGGCCATTTGTTTAGAAATGGAAAACAGTGCCCGCGTCAGGGGTACTGGCATTGCCAAACGCTCTGCGGAATACCTCGCACAGAAAATGATCGCGGGAAAAGCGATCATAGCCATTGCTTATGATGGTAGCTGGGCGGGTTTTTCGTATATCGAAACCTGGAGTCACGGGCGTTTTGTCGCCAACAGTGGCTTAATTGTGAATCCCAGGTTCAGAGATTTGGGCGTTGCCAGAAAAGTCAAAACCCGCATATTCAGGCTCAGCCGCAAGTTATACCCCGAAGCAAAAATTTTCGGGCTGACAACGGGGCTTGCCGTCATGAAAATCAATAGCGAACTGGGTTATAAGCCGGTCACCTATAGCGAACTGACGCAAGATGAGGCCTTTTGGACGGGTTGCCAGAGCTGCGTTAATTATGATATTCTTATCGCCAAAGAGAAAAAGAATTGTCTTTGTACCGCCATGTTATACCAGGCCCGGGATCCTAATATCGCGACCAAAGCAGTTACTGCGATCCGTTCTAAATTTAAGAAGAAATCTTTAATGCCTGCCCTGGGGTAAACAATAAAAATATGCAATCAAAGAAACAAAAAGTCGTCCTCGCATTCAGCGGCGGATTAGATACCAGTTATTGTGCCAAATATCTGAGCGAAGACCTGGGCTACGAAGTACATAGCGTATTAGTGAATACTGGTGGCTTCTCAACTGAGGAGCTAAAGCAAATTGAGCAGCATGCTTTAAAGCTCGGAGTGAGTACCCATTGCACTGTGGATGCGGTGACAGACTATTATCAGCGTATTTTAAGATACCTGGTTTTCGGAAACTGCCTTAAGAATAATACCTATCCCTTAAGTGTAAGTGCAGAGCGTTTATGCCAGGCCGTAGCGATTGCCAGGCAGGCAAGGCTACTTGGTGTCTCAGCTGTTGCACATGGCAGTACCGGCGCCGGTAATGACCAGGTTCGTTTCGATATGATTTTTCACCAGATGATCCCCGGTGTTGAGATCATAACGCCGATTAGAGACCAAAGCCTGAGCCGCCAGGAGGAAATCGATTATCTGAAAGAAAAAGGAATTCAGATGAATTTTGAGCAGGCCGCATACAGCATTAATAAAGGTTTGTGGGGAACGAGTATCGGGGGAAAAGAGACGCTGAAGAGCAAAGGAATTATTCCTGAGCAAGCATGGCCTTCTGCCTGTACTAAAACAGGAACGGAGGAAATTTTGTTATATTTTGAAAAGGGTGAATTAATAGGGTTGAATGAAGTGCGTTACCAACATCCGGTGGGCGCAATACAAGCCTTGCAGGAAATTGCAGGCGCCTATGCCATAGGTAGAGATGTGCATGTTGGAGATACAATTATCGGCATAAAGGGCCGGGTCGCTTTTGAAGCGGCGGCACCGATGCTGATCTTAAAGGCTCATCATACCCTTGAAAAGCATGTGTTAACCAAATGGCAATTAACCTGGAAAGACTCCCTGGCACAGTTCTATGCCAACTGGTTGCATGAAGGTCAGCTACTCGACCCCGTGATGCGCGATATCGAAAGCTTCTTCGAGCACAGCCAGGGAGCGGTCACCGGGAAGGTTTTCATTCAACTATATCCTTATCGATTCCAAGTTACCGGTATCGAATCGGCTAATGACCTTATGGGGGATTCATTCGGGCAGTATGGCGAGCAGCATAGGGGCTATACGGGCAATGATGTAAGAGGGTTCAGTACGATTTTTGGTAACCAGGTGAAAATATGGAATAGTCTGCACCAACAAAATAATACAATAATTCATGAAACAAATTAAGACGGGCATCATAGGGGGCGCTGGTTATACGGCAGGCGAGTTGATCCGGCTTTTATTAGCTCATCCGTTCACGGAACTGGTGTTTGTACACAGCAGGAGTAATGCCGGCAAGCCGGTCGCGAGCATTCATGACGACCTTGAAGGAACCTGTGATCTTTATTTTACAGATCGAATAAAGCAGGAAATAGAGGTATTGTTTTTGTGCCTGGGACACGGAGAGTCCCGGGCGTTCCTTAAGGAAAATTACATTTCAGATACAATAAAAATTATTGATCTGGCTAATGATTTCAGAGTAGATTCTGTTACTGCCGATGGCAGCAGGACCTTTATTTACGGCTTACCGGAAATAAATAGAGCTGCGATCGAAAGGGCTGATGCGACCGCTAATCCCGGTTGTTTTGCCACCGCTATCCAACTGTCGTTATTGCCTTTGCCAGCTCTTTGCCAGGTTCAGGATATTTACATAACAGGGATTACCGGTAGCACCGGCGCAGGACAATCGTTTTCCCGGTCATCACATTTTAGTTGGCGGCAAAACAATATACAGGCTTATAAAACGCTCGTACATCAACACCTGGATGAAGTGACGAAAACTTTAAGCAACCTGCAACCCGGTATTCAAAAATCGGCCATACATTTCGTGCCGTGGAGGGGCGATTTTGCCCGCGGAATCTTTATCAGCACGCAGGTTAAGATGCCTGTGTCGCTCCAGGAAATTAAAAAACAATATGCTTCTTTTTACACAGATCATCCTTTCGTACACTGCAGCGATCAGCCCATTCATCTCAAACAGGTAGTAAATACAAATCGTTGCCTGCTTCAGCTGGAGCAGGAAGGGGATAACCTGGTCATTCATGCCGCAATTGACAATTTATTGAAAGGTGCGGCAGGGCAGGCCGTACAGAATATGAATCTCATGCTTGCCCTGGAGGAGACTACCGGGCTATTATTGAAGGCGTCTTATTTCTAAAAGAAAAAAATGAAATTATTTGATGTATATCCTTTGATGGATTTGAATATCGTAAATGCGACCGGTAGTTATGTATTCGATGAACAAGGCCAGCCATTTCTGGATTTTTATGGCGGTCATGCCGTGATCAGTATAGGACATGGTCACCCGCATTGGAAACAAAGAATCAGCGCGCAACTGGATAAGATCGCTTTCTATTCCAATGCTGTTATCAATGGATTACAGGTAGAGCTGGCGGAAAAGTTGTCCAAAATTTCAGGCAAGCCGGATTATAAACTGTTCTTATGCAACAGTGGCGCCGAAGCCAACGAAAATGCACTGAAACTGGCCTCTTTTCATACCGGTAGAAAGAAAATAGTTGCTTTTAAAAACGCGTTTCACGGGCGTACTTCGCTGGCTGTAGCAGCTACTGATAACACCAGGTTGAGCGCCCCGGTGAATGAAACGGAGCATGTCGTGTTGCTGCCTTTTAATGATGTTGATGCGCTCAAAGAGTACTTTGCCGGGAATGGAAATGATATTGCCGCCGTAATTATTGAGGGAATCCAGGGTGTAGGCGGGATTCGTGCAGCTTCGGACGAAATGTTAAGCACGATCAGGAATTTATGTGATACTTATAAAGCTGTGTTCATCGCAGATGAAGTGCAGTGTGGTTTTGGCCGATCCGGTAAATTCTTTAGCATCGATTATGCAGCTATACAGGCCGATATTTATACGATGGCTAAAGGTATGGGAAACGGTTTCCCTGTAGCCGGGTTGTTAATCGCCCCGCATATTAAAGCGCAATATGGCATGCTCGGTACTACTTTCGGGGGCAATCACCTGGCTTGTGCAGCGGCATTAGCCGTGATAGAAACGATGGAGCAGGAAGATTTGATCAACAATGCGGCCAACTCAGGAACTTACCTGTTACAGGCAT
>CAXYKQ010000086.1:0-11701 GCA_964277835.1 uncultured Edaphocola sp.
TCCAATTCCGGCTCGGCTTGCAATAAGGCCTCATAAGCGACCTTTGGGGTCGGGTTGCCATACCTCATCGATATACCGACAGGCATGTCTACCTGTTCACTAAGCGCCGCCCGCTGCCGCTCTGTGAAAATCACCAACGGAGAACCCTCTTCCCACCAGATCTGCTCGTAAGCTTCCGCGGACTTGGGCGACCGGAACGGAACGATGATCCATTTTACTAAAATACTTCTTAGCCAATAAGGTTTATCAATGACTCTTTCATCCATCAGGAATTCTGATAAATACTTTCTCAGATCCTTCACCGAAGTACTGTCAGGAGAGCCTAAGTTCATTAAAATCAAACCCTTTTTTGCCATAAAACATGTTTTCTTTTAGAGATAGCAAAGTTAGCGTATTATTTTACCCCTAAGCCAGTTTGCTTTAATACAAAATGCCAATACACCTATATGACAATACTATGACACTGGAACGTTCGAGTATAATTCATATAGCGTATCTTTGCCAACGCGCCGGTCCGATCGAAATTGACCTTGAATTATAATGCTATTAGAAGAAAAAAACAGCTTACCGTTTTTTTGGTGTATTGGAATCAGTTACCATAATACTACTGTTGAGTTCAGGAGCCGCTTTGCCATTAATACAGCGATGTATGAGCAAATGCTTGAGTCCGCGGCGGATTATGGTGTCTCCTCTCTTTTCGTACTATCTACCTGCAACCGTACAGAAGTTTATGGCATTGCTAAAGACCCTACCCTGCTGGCCGCGCTCATGTGCAAACATACCGCTGGTGATTTCAAAGCTTTTAAAGAGTTTGCCTACACTAAGAATGCTACTGTTGCGATACAGCACCTGTTTAACGTAGCCGCAGGCATTGATTCACAGATCTTAGGTGATTACGAGATCGTCGGGCAACTGAAAATCGCGCATAGCTTTGCTAAAGAGCGGCAAGCAACCTGCTCTTTCCTGGACCGCCTGTTCAATACCGTTTTGCAATCGTCGAGAGCCATTCGCAGCAAAACAGAACTCAGCTCGGGAACGGTATCGGTCGCCTACGCAGCAATCCTGTTTTTAAAAGAGCATGCCTTAACGCTGGAAGAGCAGAAAATCCTGGTAATCGGCACGGGAGATATTGGTAAAAATACCTGTAAAAATCTTTTACAGGAAAACAAAAATCTTCACCTCTCTGTAATTAACAGGACAGAAGAAAAAGCTAAAGCATTTGCGGATGATTTAGGCATTAATGTAATCCCTTTTGCCAACATGCAGGAAGCCATCAATCAAAGTAATATCATTATCGTCGCCACAAATGCGCCTCAACCTATTGTCGTACCGGAACTGATTGAAGCGGATACTTATAAGATCATCCTGGACCTTTCTATCCCGAATAATGTAAGTGCAGAATTAGGCCGGAGAGATAAGATCACCCTGGCCAATGTAGATGACCTGTCCAGGATCAATGATGCTACTTTGAAAAAACGCCTTGAAGAAGTACCCAAAGCCAAAGCGCTGATCGCTTACTATGTACATGAATTTGCAGAATGGTATATCATGCGCCAGAATGTACCCGTATTAAAAGCCGCAAAGGAAAAGATTCAGGAGCTGAATGTGCAGCTGAGCGCTGCCGTCCAAAGTCCTGACCTGGGTAATAATGTTCAGAAAGTGTTGAACAATATGGCCATTAAGCTGAAACAGGAAAGACGTCCCGGCTGCACCTATATTGAAGCGATCAGTGACTACGTTCAACTTACCCCCGCAGAGGCCATGAATGGCCTGAACCCAAAAATGTAAATCCATTTACAAAAGACTGCAAACATTTTTTATGTACCGGTAATATGCTTTAAACGGGCATAAATACTATCTTTATACTTCCAATTTTTAAACTGATATCTTGACCTTATTCCACTCTTTTGCCACAAACCTGGAACAACAGGAATGGCGGCATAACAAAGTAATCCTGGCCGTTAGCGGCGGCAGCGACAGCATGTGCCTGGCGCAACTGTTTGCCGCGGCAAAACATTATTTCACAAAAAGCCCTTATGGCCTGGCCGGCTTTGATTTTGTGATCGCTCACTGTAATTTCCAGTTAAGAGGCGCCGATTCAGAGCAAGACGCCATACTGGTAAAAGAATGGGCCGGAAAACATGATGTACCTTATTACCAGCATACTTTTGATACTGCAAACATTGTTGCTGAAGAGGGCAATGTTCAAATCGTGGCACGCCGGCTCCGGTATGAATGGTTTGAAACCTTAAGAAAGGAACTGGGGTTTGACTATATCGCAACGGCACACCACCAGCAGGATAGTGTGGAAACATTGCTGATGAATTTTTTCAAAGGTACTGGTATCGAAGGATTGCACGGAATTTTACCCGAAAAAGGACGTATCATCAGGCCATTACTGACGTTTAAAAAAGCGGAGTTGCTCGCTTATGCCGCACAGGAAGGGATCAGCTGGCGGGAAGATGCTTCTAATCAAAAAACGGATTATTTAAGAAATAAAGTGAGGCTGGAATTACTGCCCGCAATCGAAAGCCTATTCCCTAACGCGGCAAACGCTATCTATCAAAATAGCTTACGCTTCGGCGAGGTAGAACAGTTGTACAAACAATCTATACAGCGATACCGGAAAAAGCTTTTGGAACAAAGAGGTAAAGACTTATACCTCCCTTTAAGAAAGTTAGTGCACTGCCGGCCGCTTTCAACAATTGTATATGAACTGCTGAAACCTTACGGTTTAGGACCCAACCAGCTGCAAGATGCGCTACAGCTGATCGATAGTGACTCTGGCCGGTACCTCAATTTTGAACGGTACCGACTGCTCAAGGACCGTAATTTTTTCATCATTACTCCTGTTGAGGCTGATCATAGCGAAAACATACTGATGGAAGACGGAAACGCACTTATCCGGAAAGAACGGTTCACGCTTAAATCAAAACGGGTGCACGAAATGCCTAAACCTGCACAGATAGCAGCCTCGGAGGCGTATGTAGATGCGGGCTGCCTGAGTTTCCCTTTGTTGCTCCGGCCCTGGCGTACGGGCGATTACCTGTACCCCATCGGTATGGGCATGAAGAAAAAGAAGGTCAAAAAATTACTGATCGACCTTAAAATACCGCAACATGAAAAGGAACAGGTTTGGGTCATCGAATCGAATAAAAAAATCGTGTGGGTTTGCGGCATCCGGAGCGATGAGCGCTTTAAAGTAGGTTCCGCGACGAAAGATATCCTACATTTACACTTTCAAAAAAGCAATCCCTAAGTTTAAATAACATGGACATTTCTGCATTATACGAAATTTATAAAGTTCACCCATCGGTACAAACAGATAGCCGTAAAGTCCAGGCGGGCGACCTGTATTTTGCCCTGAAAGGCGATCGCTTTAATGGTAATGACTTTGCCCTGCAGGCCCTGCAGGCAGGCGCTGCTTATGCGATCGTGGATGAAGCGGCAATGGCTCAGCACGAACGATGCATCCTGGTAGCGGATGTATTAAGCACCCTGCAACAACTGGCGCTGCACCACAGGCGGCAGCTGAAAATTCCATTTATCGCCATTACCGGCAGCAATGGTAAGACAACGACTAAAGAACTCGTCCACCAGGTACTGAGTGCCCGGTTTAAAACTTATGCGACAAGAGGCAATTTAAATAACCATATTGGTGTTCCCCTGACAATCCTCAACATAAAAGAGGATGCCGAAATGGCTATTATTGAAATGGGAGCGAATCACCAGAAAGAGATTGCTTTTTACTGCACTATTGCAGAGCCCAATTATGGCCTGATCAATAATGTAGGTAAGGCACACCTGGAAGGTTTTGGCAGCCTGGAAGGGATTCGCAAAGGCAAAGGAGAACTTTATGATTACCTCCGCGAAACCCAGGGTACCATATTCATCAACAAGGATCTCGACTACCTGGAAGAAATGGCGCAAGGTATTGTGCACCAGATTTCTTACGGTACCAGCAATGCCCATTATATAGGTAAAGCCCTTTCCGGTGATGGTTTGTTAAAGTTTGCTTTACTAAGCGCTCAGATGGAAACCACGATCCAGACTCAATTAGTAGGAGACTACAATTTACCCAATGCACTTGCCGCCATCGCAATAGGAGCGCACTTCGGTATGGATATAGATACCATTAAAGCTGCATTGGAGGCCTATAAACCCTCGAACAGCCGCTCCCAACTCCTGGAGCAAGGCAGCAATACTATTGTCCTGGATGCTTACAACGCCAACCCCAGCAGTATGAAGCTGGCAGTAGAAAATATGGCGGTGTTACAGACCCCGAAAACAAAATGGTTATTTTTGGGGGCTATGAAAGAGATGGGAGCAAACTGCCAGTCGGAACATCAGGCATTGGCTGATCTTGCGAAGGCTCTGGGCTTCAAAAATGTAGTGTTGGTCGGAAAAGAATTCGAGGCCATCAACCATGACTTCCGGTATTTTGAAAATGCCGGACTGGCAAAACGATGGTTGGAAGAACACCCGCTGAATGATGCCAGCATATTAGTAAAAGGTTCCCGCGGATCTAAAATGGAAGAAATTTTACCCGCTTTATAAACACAAATTGACTCAATGAACAATAATGTTGTAGAAGTGGTCGGGTACCTGGCTATGGCCGTTCTGGTGGTCTCCTTTGTACCCCGAACACTGCGCTGGGTAAGGATCATCAACTTTATAGGCTGTATCTTATTCGTGATTTATGGCATTCTCCTGGGGTGGAAATACCCTCTGATCATCTCCAATGGCATTATTGCCCTCATACAGTGTTATCACTTGTTAAGCAAAAAGAAGACCGCAAAGAAAGAAAATCGTTAATTTTACGGGACACTGAATTTAATCCGACATGAAGCAACTCTATTTCATAATCTTAATTTTACTCGCACAACTTGGCGCGGTACAGGCACAACCCGTATCTGCGTTTGTTAACTTTCAGAACCAATTTATGTCCTGGGACAATGGCGTTGAACGCAGGATTGAGAGCCTGATTCCTATAAAGTATAAAGTCGGTCGTGTAGCCATTCCTTATATCGACAATACCAGCAATTTCAAAATATACAGCAAAGGTGGCGTACAGCAGATCAACCAGGGTTTTACTACAGATTTTACCGTGACCGACAACCTGGTGGCATACCGTAACAATAATGCCTTGTTCGTATGGGAAAACGGGAAATCGACCAAATTATCCAATTATATTGCAAGCGCTTCTGTAGGAGACAGCGTCGTCTTGTTCTTTGACAACGTACGTTCCCTTTATAAAGCATATTATAATGGAGAGATCTATGAAATTGAAAGCTTCCTGGGAGCAACCAATATATTGAACCCTGATACCAATGCAGTTAACGACGGCTCCAGTATTGCTGCCGGGCAGCTTCCTTCGGTCAAGGTTTCTGATAATATCGCTGCTTTCGTTACCTACGCTAACCGGTTTAAAATCTTCTACCATGGCGAGATAATTGAACAGGAAAACTTCACCGTAACGAGCTTCGATGTAGGCCGAAACCTGGTTGCTTACGTAGATGCCAACAGGATATTTAAGGTATTTCATAATGGCCAGACAGACGAAGTGGAAAATTTTCCACCGGCCAGCTACAAAGCCGGGGACAACGTAATTGCCTACGTTTCCAATGATGGTTATTTCAAAATTTATTACGAAGGAGAAGCTCTGGAGGTCGGTTATTTTACGCCTGAGTATTATCGTGTATCTGACAACATAGTTTCTTACAAAGATCCCAGTGGCTATTTCAAAGTGTTTTACAAAGGAAAAGTCTATACCCTGGATGCCTATCACCCCGGCAATAATTACGTAGCCCAATATAATTCATTGGTGTACACCAACACGGCGGGGATGATCCGTATGTTCTCTGATGGAGAAGTATATGATGTGACCAATGCCCAGGTGGCCGAATGGCGCCTGGATTACGATGTATTACAATATCGCTTCGGGCAGAATATGTATAAGATTTTCTACAAGGGAAAAACACAATAGTTATTTATCCTGAATGCCAGAGCGGCTGTTCTTTTTGAACAGCAGTTCTGGCATTTTTTATTTTTATACACCCCTCATTCGACAGGTATGGTGCTCGCCCTTCTGATACGCAGGCCAATCGTCTGCATTTTTAAGACAGAGCCGTCATTTTTAATCCTCTTCCTGTGCCCGGAATACCATTAGCGGGACGTCCGTATGGAAAGCCAGTTGCTTGGTAACAGATCCTTTAAACAGGGATTGCAGGAATCCCATTTTATGCGTTACTGCAAGCAGCAGCTGGATATCATTATCACTCACAAAACCGACAATCGAAGGCACTACGTTTTCATTGCCCAGGTAAACTATATGCGCTTCAATATCATCAAACATAAGGTGACTGGCCGTAACCCCGGACTGCACTTCCCGCGCCTGCGTACGATGGTCCTCCTCTGCAACATTTAATACAGTCAGTTCTGCGCCTAACTCCTTCAATATTTTTTTAATATCCTGGTAAGGCGTTTCTTCCATCATGCCGGCTTTGAATTTAAGCGATAAGGCCACGTTTTTCACCCTTGTGAAATCGGCTTTTGCGGGTACGATCAGTACCGGTACCGGTGATTCACTGGCCAGGCGGTAAGTGTTACTGCCGATCAGCTTTTGTTCAATCGTATTTTTACCCGTGATGCCCATCACGATCAGGCCTATATTTTCCCGCGGGATCAGGTCCAGCACCTCCTCCATCAGAAAGCCATCAGATACAATATTATCTATTTCCAGGCTTGCCGGTGCGATCAGGTTGAGCTCCTGCTGCAATGCATTAAGCTCCTCTTTCATATTTTCCAAAAGCACTCTGGTCGTTTCATAAACAACCTCTGCTCCCTGGTCCAGAATCTGGTAAGAACCGCCATAGGTATGGAACAGGATCAATTTTTGGGCTTTCAGCTGGCGGCTCATGCGCACAGCATAGCGGGCTGCATTTAAAGAGGTGGCTGAAAAGTCTACAGGAACAAGTATCGTATTCATAAAATTGGTTTAGATGCTTTGATTAATTACAAATTAAAACAAATCGCCAAAGAAAAGAAATGATAAAGATCAGGATTGATAAAAACTTAACAGAAAGTAAGATTTCTTCATTACGAGACAGCAGAAAAGAGCCCGACAAAAATGATTATTACACACTCAGGGAAATAAAAAATCCCTGGCGCTTAACTGCCAGGGATCTGTCGTCCCGGAAAACTCTATATATGTTTATAGCCTACTTTTTGACCCAAAAATTAGTTTGATGGCACTGTTTATTTCAAAATATTAATTTTCCGCTACCTTAATATTATTGTTTAATGAGTTTATAGCTGTGCTCCCGACCGCTTAAAATTACTTTCAGCAGGTACACTCCTGCAGGCAGCTCTCCACCTCCTATATCAGCCTTAAACAGCACTTGCTCTATTGTCCTTACTCTTCTCCCCGTCGCGTCGTATAGTTCCAGCCTGGCCGCTTCTGATACCGGGATTTCTACCGTCCAGCTGCTATGCGTCGGATTCGGGTATATTGTTACCTGGTTAGAAAAAAAGTTTGGAAGTGTTGTATTTACGGTATAGTAATCATTATAGTCATTATTGTCAAACCATACCGGCTTAGACATAAAATAGCTGCCACAGCTATTCTGTGTTTTCAGCCACACCTGCCGGCTTGGTGCAGTACCATTCTTGTACACGTTGTAAAAAACCTGGTTATGATCGGTATAGTTGGTGCCATCGATACTCCATGAGATAGCCGTTATGGCCGGGCTATTGGGGTTTACTTCCAGCACTTTTCCTTTACCGGCCGGGCCTGTGATGTCATACCTGGAAACCGTGAAGCTGTAACCCGCGCCGGAAGAAAAGATCATTTTTTCCTCCAGGTTAGCGCCACAGGGATTGTTAATAATTGCTTTAACAAAAGCAGCGCCATGATTGAGCGACTTTACGGTAATGGAGCTATTATTCGAGCTTACCAGTTGCAACAATCCGTTTGAATACTCCCAACTCACCGTCTGACCGGGCAGGAGGTTATAGTTGTGATAAAACGTCCTGGTACTCCCGACGCAAAGCGGTGTATTCAGGTCATTGTTCACCAGTAACGTGGCTTTGCAGATTTTAGGACAATTTGCCTGACCTCTCTCTATCTCCTGGGTGATCCATTGTGCCGAGGCCTCGGTTATAGTTACATGGGGCTGATTGGAAGATGGGGTGTAATAGTTGTCAAAAGGTATCTGGTTACTGCATACAAGATTATTCGTGCCCAGGTTCTGCCCCCATTCAAAGTTGCGGTTGTTATAGACCAATGCACTTACGGTAGGAATAAAAGTATTGTAATCCCCGGCATTTGCGTGAAGCACCCCGATGCCGTTCAGCGGCAGATTGATGAACCATATTTTTGTATTGTCCACCTGGAATTGGCCGGTGGTCATTTCTTTGGTCAATTGACGGCTTACGTCAAACAGGCCCCCGGAGGCCCCGTCAAGGTTACCCCAGCCATTGGTGATGTTGTGGTAGATATTCATGGTTGGCTTGGTGAGGATATGGCCATAAAAGACCTTGCTGGAAAAGTTATGGGCCGTAGAGTATACCTGCAGTTTAGCAAGCCGGGTCCCCTGCGGGGGCACACCGCCGCCAGCTTTGGTGATCTCGTAGTCTATAAGGGTGGTCATAGAGGGTTGCCAGGCCATATTGCGCGAGCCATTGACCAGGGCTACTTTTCTCAACTGTGTAGGATAGCCCATATTATCTATGGTGCTTTGCCAGGTCTGGCGGAAAAGGTCATTTTGTGTAGCCAGGGGGTAATGATAGGTCCAGCCGTTTTGTGTCAGTGACTGGTTCGTTACCTGGTGGATGAGCATCTGCTTGGCCGCCGTGGATCGGATACTCTGCTCATACTGCTTTCTTGCATCTACCGACTCCTGTACATAGGCCGCATACAGGATGGCGGACTGCAGCCCTACCGGTATATTGGCGCCGTGGTTGGGGCTGTCAAAGCTTACAAAGAGGCGGGTATTGTGGTTGAGGTTGTTGTTCTCCATATACTTGAGCGCGTAGCGTGCGATCTGGCCGCCCATGCTCGGGCCTACTACCACGATCTTTTCGGTACTGCCTACGGCCTGCAGGTCTGCATTGACCTTTTGGATGAGCCGGGTGAGCACCATGGCATTGCGCTCTATATAGTCTGCGCCGCAATCGCGGTAAATGGGGATAGTGTAGGTATTGCCGGATACAGTAACGCTTACCGATCCTATCTGGTACTTAGGAAAATTAAGCACGATCACATCATAGCCTTTACTGCGGAAGTCGTCACCCAGGTGGTGGTTAGTACCGTACGAAAGCAGTTCCCATATACCGTCTTTATTATCCACCCTGGTAATTTTCCTGTCATCACCCGGATCAAACCCGTCAATGATAATGATGGGCTTGCGGATGACCTTATGCGCATCGTTACAGGCTGCCCAGCCCCCGGCGGGCTTGCGGTAAAATACCTTGTACTCCCCATGCCCCTCTGCCGGGCCGTACTCGGTATAGCCCTGGAAGCGCAGGGCAGGGCCGGACGATATATTCATTACGGTATCAGTACATAAATTTGTCGTAGTTGAGCTAAGCAGTACCATATTGCCGTTTACCAGTAGCACTTCAAAATGCTCGGCCAGGGCCAGCCCTATCCAATGCAGCCTGATGCCCAGCCTTATGGTCGTGTCGGTTATACCCGAAATATCCAGGGTAGCCAGCTCGCCGGGTGTCATGGTAATAGGCTGCTTGTCGCCAGCCTGTAATTCCATATAGCTCAGTTGGCGACCGCTATTGTTCAGCTGCAGACGCGGGTCGAGGTACAGCCTCAGTTCATTGCCGCTCACACCATTGGTAGACAGCAGGGGTAGGTTGACCTGGTGGGTCAGGTAGGGATTGCCATCGCCATCATACAGCAGGCTGTCGGCCCCACGGTATATCGTGCCTGCATTAAATGCTGCAGGGTCTATACTGTTAAAGTCAAAGGCTATAAAGCCCAGGCTCAGGGCATTGCGCTCCTGCTGGTTCTGGGTGATGATGTTCTCTGCATATTCCAGTGGCAGCAGTTTGTCTTTATCATAAGCAGCGCGGTAGAGCTCGTCCCAGGCCTGCCGGGCATGGCTCAAGCCGGTAACTACAGCCCCATTATCTTTGCCGTTTAATTGTGTGAGCCGGGCTATGGGATTGACCCGGTCATAGAGCACGCCGGTGCTTATTTTAGCCTTGTCGAGGTGTTGCATGAGGCTGTCCTGTATTGACTGGTACCCCATAAAAGATACGGTTGCATCGTCCTGTGCGGACGCGACAAACCATGACGAGCATATACATGCCGCCAGCAGGTAGATTTTTTTCATAATCTTAGTTTTAAAGTATATTAACTGGAGGGAATAATGGAGAATTTACCATTGGTGATATATAATGTATCGCTAAGGTTGCCTTTTGCTATGGTAAACTGAAAAGTACCAATAAGCTTATCAGCATTTCTTTGTGAAAAGATCAATTTACCTTCAAGCACTTTATACCAATTATCATACTGATCTCTAAATTTTGTAATCTCTACATTATTGCTCACGCCATCAAGCAGAATGGTGTCTTGAGTAGGTATATGATTGCCGGAAAGAGTGAAATATATATTTCCATCCACAACAGGGTCTTTAAATGTTCTCGCGGATATTATATACCCAACTGTTGCCGAAGATGGGCCTGCAAATAATGTTTTATTTTCTCCCAGCCAGCCATTTTCTTTTTCCTGAGGATAATCATAATATACACCGTCGGCGTAGAAGGAGAAGTATTCTTCGGGCGTTTTCGAATTATTTTTGTCCTTGTTGCAGGCCGCTATAGCCGGGAGAGCAAGGCTTAGTAAAGCGATTTTTTTCATAAGTTTCCGTTTACTTTTTAAGTTAATATAGCTAGGCTTCACAAATATAAATAGTAACTATACTAAAAGAGCTAACCGAATGTTAATGGCTGGATAGGTCAATTTCGATGATCCGCCTAGGAAGCAGGAATAATGGAGAATTTACCATTGGTGATATATAATGTATCTCTAAGGTTGCCCTTTGCTATGGTAAACTGAAAAGTACCAATAAGCTTATCAGCATTTCTTTGTGAAAAGATCAACTTACCTTCAAGCACTTTATACCAATTATCATACTGATCTCTAAATTTTGTAATCTCTACATTGTTGCTTACGCCATCAAGCAGAATGGTATCCTGGGTCGGGATATGGTTACCTGAGAATATAAAGGAGAAAGCGCCTTCAGCAACCGGGTTTTTACGACTATAGGAATGTATCTGATATCCTATGGTTGCAGAGGAGGCTCCGGCAGAAAGGGTTTTCCAATCTACAAAAATCGAGCTACCCTCTTCCTGTGGGTAATCATAATATACACCGTCGGCATAGAAGGAGAAGTATTCTTCAGGCGCTTTCGAATTATTTTTGTCCTTGTTGCAGGCCGCTATAGCCGGGAGAGCAAGGCTTAGTAAAGCGATTTTTTTCATAAGTTTACTTTTTAAGTTATTATAGTTAGGCTCAACAAATATAAATAATAACTATACAACAAAGGCTAACCGGACGTTAATGGCTGGATAGGTCAATTTCGATGATCCGCCTAGGAAGCAGGAATAATGGAGAATTTACCATTGGTGATATGGATAACGGTATCGGTAGGTACCCAATTGTTGCCTTCCACACGCATCTTAT
>CAXYKQ010000087.1:0-5802 GCA_964277835.1 uncultured Edaphocola sp.
TCGACAAAGCCATTGATACTGCTAAGCGCATGATGGCGAGGAGAAGTATGGAGCCAAGTGCGGAAGAAATCGAACTTTTAAAATACATTTGCAAAAACAGCCAGCAATATAACTAGGTATTGAGGCCCCTTTTAACCGATATTTCATCTAATCCTAATCATTTAATTATAATGGCAAGAAAAAAAATAGTAGCCGGCAACTGGAAAATGAACAAGAACCTTTTTGAAGGGAAACAGCTGGTAGAAGACATCCTGCATTCGGGTATCGAATTGCGTGATGATGTTGAAGTTGTGATCGCTCCTCCATTCATCAGCCTTGAAATGACCGCAAGCCTGATCAAGGACAAAACCGGTTTTTTCTTAGCTGCCCAAAATTGTCACCAGGAAAAGTCCGGGGCTTACACCGGTGAAGTCTCTGCTGAAATGCTGAAAAGTGTCGGTGTAGATTACGTGATTTTAGGGCACTCCGAGCGCCGCGAATATTTCGGGGAAACCGATGCGGTACTGGCTAGAAAAGTGGATGCGGTACTGGCACAGGAAATGAAAGTAATTTATTGTTGCGGCGAACCTTTACAAATTCGCCAGGCAAGCACCCAAAATAGTCATATCCAAGCCCAAATAGAGAATGGCTTATTTCACCTGGATGAAGCGGCATTCAAAAATATCGTGATCGCTTATGAGCCGATATGGGCTATTGGCACCGGTCTGACGGCAAGTGATGAGCAGGCGCAGGATATGCATGCCTTCATCCGCGCATTGATCACGAAGAAATATGGCCAGGAAGTAGCTGAGGCAACCAGCATCCTTTATGGCGGCAGTGCCAAGCCCTCTAATGCGGCGGGGCTGTTTGCCCAACCGGATGTGGATGGGGGCCTGATCGGCGGCGCTTCTTTAGTAGCGGAAGATTTCGCAGGAGTGATTAAGGCGAGATAGTTTCATTTAATGCGCTAATGATATCGTTAAAGGATGTGCCGGTGAAAATCGGCACATTGCTTTTTTATCGGATCCAGCTATTTCATTTCATTTTTGCTACTCTTCGAGGTTTGACCCGATTTCGACCGTTTCAACTAATATGTTTCGTTAAAGAATTATTCCGTGATGGGCCAAATTAGCTAATCAGCCGATTTTGAAATAACTTTGCACAAATTTTAAATCTAATTTTTATTTTATGAATAACGCTTATTTTTCTTTCCCCATGCCACCGAATGAACCGGTACGTAACTATGCACCCGGTAGCGAAGATGCGATCCAGTTACAAGCCGCTATCAAAGAGCTGAAAGGAAAGAAACGTGATATACCGATGTATATTGCAGGTAAAGAAGTTCGTACAGACCATAAAGTGGACATTTATCCGCCCCACGAAAGAAATCACCTCCTGGGCCAGTTCTCCATGGGTGATGAAACACACATCAACAGCGCGATAGATGCAGCCTTAAAAGCTAAAGAGTCCTGGGCCAATACCAGCTGGGAACACAGGGCCTCAATCTTCCTGAAAGCGGCCGACCTCTTGGCCAACAAATACCGTTTCCGCATGAACGCGGCGACCATGTTGGGCCAAAGCAAGAACGCTTACCAGGCCGAGATCGACAGCGCCTGTGAACTGATTGACTTTTTACGCTTCAATGTACACTTCCTGAGCGAAATTTATAAAACACAACCTATTTCCGGTCCGGGTATGCAAAACCGCACGGAATACCGTCCTTTGGAAGGATTTGTACTGGCCATCACGCCATTTAACTTTACCGCCATCGGCGGCAACTTACCTACAGCGCCTGCTATGTGTGGTAACACAGTTGTATGGAAACCTGCCAACACCCAGGTATATTCTGCCAGCATCTTCATGGAGATCCTGAAAGAAGCCGGCTTACCGGATGGTGTGATTAACCTGGTGTATGCCAGCGGTCCTTCTATCGGTGACATCTGTTTCCAACATAAAGAATTTGCCGGCGTACACTTCACCGGTTCTACAGGCGTCTTCAACCAAATGTGGGAGACCATCGGTAAAAACACGCCTAAGTACCGTTCTTACCCGCGTATCGTAGGGGAAACCGGTGGTAAAGACTTCGTATATGTGCACCCAAGTGCTGATGCAGATGCCGTTGTTGCCAACCTTTTGAGAGGTGCGTTCGAATACCAGGGGCAAAAATGTTCTGCCGCTTCCCGTGCTTACCTGCCTTCTAACCTGGCAGAGGAAATCAAAACGAAATTGATCGCGGAAATGAAAACCCTGAAAATGGGGCCTGTAGATGATTTCAGCAATTTTATCAATGCTGTTATCGATGAGAAATCCTTTGACAAATTAGCGGCGGCTATCGATGCGGCCAAGGAAAGTACAGCAGCGAAGGTGATTGCAGGCGGTACATACGACAAATCAGCAGGTTTCTTTATTGAGCCTACCATAATTGAGTCTACGCAACCGGACTATGTTACAATGTGCGAAGAGCTGTTCGGCCCCGTCCTTACGATCTACGTATATGAGGAAAAAGAATGGGACAATACCCTGGATATCGTAGACACCACTTCACCTTATGCTTTGACCGGTGCTATTTTCGCGCAGGACAGGTTAACGATCGAATACCTGACAAAGCGCTTAACGAATGCAGCGGGTAACTTCTACATTAATGATAAGCCAACCGGTGCGGTTGTCGGCCAACAGCCATTTGGCGGTGCCCGTGCTTCCGGTACCAACGACAAAGCAGGTTCTGCCCTGAACTTGTATCGCTGGTTGAGCGCCCGTACGATTAAGGAAACTTTTGTACCGGTAACCAATTACCGCTACCCGTTCCACCAGGAAGGATAAGATGACAAAAAATAACTGAAATTTTAAGCGCCACCCGGGATAATACCAGGTGGCGCTTTTCTTTCCGTGACAACTTTTGGTTCACTATGTGAAGCTTTATGTTGTCATTGTTCTTTTTCATTACAAAAAAACTGCTATTTTCATGTTAAAAAAACCATGACTACTATAACCGAAACGTATAGAAAGCCTTTGTTAATTAATAAATTTGCACTCCTGACCTTGGGCGTTTTCCTGCTTTTCTGGCTATACTGTTATATAAACAATACGGATGAACTCAACTGGTGGATCGAAAATTTACTGGTCCTTATATTTATACCTGCCCTGCTGTTCAGTCAAAAGCATTTTAAGTTCTCGGACTGGAGCATTTTAAGTATCTTTTTATTTTTAGCCCTCCATACTTTTGGCGCCAAAAACGCCTATACCCATAACACCTTTGGCGAATGGTTGCAAAACACCTACCAGCTGGAGCGCAATCCTTATGACCGGATTGTACATACCGGCTTCGGCGTATTTATGATTTACCCGGTGATGGACTTACTCTATAATAAATACAAAGTACCCTCGCGCTGGCTTTTACTATTAAGCTGCTCTTTTATTTTGTGCCTGGCCACCATTTTTGAACTGATAGAATGGACCGTAGCTGAATTTACCGACTCCGCTACCGGGGAAACCTACGTGGCAACACAGGGAGATGTATGGGATGCTCATAAAGACATCATCCTGGCCTGGATCGGGGCAGGCATAACCGGTTATTTTTTCAAGAAAAGGCATTTTGCTCCGGCTTAAATAGTTAATAGTAATTAGTAAAAAGTGAATAGTGAATAGTGAAAAGTGAATAGTGGAAAGTGATTAGTGAAAAGTAATTGGTGAATAGTGAAAGGCGAGTAGTAAAAGATAAGTAGTAAAAAAAGGAAAAGGACGGGATTAAGTTATTCATTATTTTTATCATATTTTCAAAAAACAAAGTACCACACCCTATTATGACCAGATCACTCTGTCTACTTACGATATTACTTTTTACAGCGGGAGCAGGCTATACGCAAATTATCAATCCAAATACCCGGCCACTATACATTCCCTTCGAAGTGGATGGTAAACATGGGCTGACCGATACTTTTGGCAAAGAATTTGTAAAACCAGGTACTTACTATACAATTATCAATGCCGGCGATTTCAACTATTATATAATCGGAGAGCAAAAGAAAGAGGTAAAAAAATACGATCTATTCTATTGGATCATGGATCCGCAAAACGGAAAAAAAATAGATTTGGGTGCGCTACAGGACAATGATCCCGCATTTTTCAAAGACGAGGTAGCATTTTATCATTTTCATCGTAACGGGAAAAGTGTACTGTCATCACCCGTAAGCTCAGTGACCTATACATTCGACAGGACTTACGATGAGGTAACAGGCATTAGATTATATGATACTGCAGGTAAAAACTTTAATCAAGTATTTATCACTACCCTCCCCGGCTATGATAAGGAGGTCTGGCAACTCAATAATGATCAAGCCCAGAAAGTGACCCAGATTAAACCGGAATACAAAATTGAGCCTATCCGTTCTTTTGTGGATAAGGGTTATAGCCGTACAAACTTTGCGGTAGGTTTAGCCGTACGCACCACCAAAGCTATACCCAAACCACCCGATCCTAAAAAAGCCCCGGCAAGCGCGAAAAATGGCATTACGCCACCGCCAGTGCTCGCCCCACCACCAGTGCAGGAAGCCCTGAATGATGACAATTTTTATGCCGGTATTTATAACTATGAACTGCAACTTTTGGGCAAAACGACAACGGACAAAGCCGCCCTATCAAAACTATTTCGAAAACCCGCCAATTTAAGCAGCCAGACGGAAGCCTATGTAAGCATAGGCAATGGCATTATTAAGCAGACCGGGGATGATCACAGCACTAACCTGAACGATATTTATGCCATTAAACGTATTCTAAAAACCCAAGGTAATTATGGTACCCAAGGCTATTATTTTGTAAAGAATGAAGGTAATGGTAAAATTACAGAGCTCGCTTCGTTTGAAAATACAAAACCCTATTGGGCCTATTTTAATAAAAAGAAATTATTGAAGCTCCATTTCTACCAGGGCATACGCTTAAGCGCTTATTTTGATTATGACGGTGTGGCCATGCCTAAAGCTAAACTCATGATCCCATCAAAATATTATGATGAAAAACAAGACGCCGCGTTTATACCGTTCTTAATCAAATAAGGCATATTCAGTAAATATTAAAAATATCTTATCTTTGCCCTCCGACTAAGTCGGCTGCTGACATCTCTGTACGAGGCGGATGTTTTCCCCATGCCTCAATAAAAATCTATTTTTTACACAATTTAGACCATGCAATCTATTGGATTCTATTGTGATGCCGATAGCATTGAAGCAAATGCTATGCATCAGTTACAGCAGTATGCGCAGAAGCCCCATCTTCAAAAAATTTGTGCTTTTACCGACATTCATTACTGCTCAGAAAAAGCACTGCCCGGAGGCGTAGCTTTTACAACAAAGGATTATTGTTATCCTTTAATTACCGGCAAAGACATCGGCTGCGGTGTTATGTACCTTAAAGTGGACAAAGCTTACTGGCTGAAACCCTTTGACAAAAAAGAGCATTACAAAGCCCTGGTATTCGCGCATCAAAAGATGACCGATGATGGTCTGGGCGGAGGTAACCACTTCCTGTCTATCGAGGAAGATGAGCAAGACGTTTACATTATCTGTCATACAGCCACCCGAGACCGGGGCATTGCACTGTACCAACACTGCATGTCCTTATGCCGTGATTTTTCGCGGGAATATGGTAGTAAAGTCGACTTTATCCATACAGACTTTTTAAGCAACTCTTTCTTGGGTTATTACCGGCAAACACTGGATTTCGGCTATCAAAGAAGGAAAAACTTCTGTGTCAAGACCTTCCTGTTTCTACAGAATGCCCATTACATTCTTTGTGATAAAAACAGTGTGGATAAAGATTACCTGAAACGGG
>CAXYKQ010000088.1:0-7308 GCA_964277835.1 uncultured Edaphocola sp.
GGTTTTCCAAAAGGCCGTATCATCGAGATATACGGGCCGGAGTCTTCGGGAAAAACAACGATTGCCATTCATACCATTGCAGAAGCGCAGAAAAAAGGTGGCATCTGTGCCATTATAGATGCCGAGCACGCTTTTGACTCCAGCTATGCCCGTAAACTAGGCGTGAATGTTGATGAATTATTGATTTCACAGCCAGACTATGGAGAGCAGGCCCTGGAAATTGCGGAAAGATTGATCTTATCCGGTGCATTAGATGTTATCGTCATCGACTCCGTAGCGGCATTGGTACCTAAAGGCGAATTGGATGGCGAAATGGGAGAAAGTAAAATGGGTTTACAGGCACGTTTGATGAGCCAGGCTATGCGTAAGCTGACCGCGGCCATTTCCCGCACTCAATGCACTTGTATTTTTATCAATCAGCTGCGTGAGAAGATCGGTGTCATGTTCGGTAACCCCGAAACGACTACCGGTGGTAATGCCCTTAAATTCTATGCTTCCGTACGTCTGGATATCCGAAAATCAACCGCTATCAAAGATGGTGATACAGTAATGGGTAACCGGGCAAAGGTAAAAGTAGTTAAAAACAAAGTAGCACCACCTTTCCGGATTGCAGAATTCGACATCATGTATGGGGAAGGGATCAGCAAGATCGGGGAATTGATTGATTTAGGAGTCGAATTGAATATCCTCACTAAAAGCGGTTCCTGGTTCAGCTATGGCGAAAATAAGATCGGGCAAGGCAGAGATGCCGTTAAAACGTTTTTACAAGATAACCCGGAATTCGCGGAAGAGATTGAAAGTAAGATCAGGGAAGCCCTGAAAACGAACTAAGATCTTAGATAATCTTTTATTTACTTTTGGGTTAGTAAGTAAAGTTAGAGGCCTTTTAGCACTGCTAAGAGGCCTCTTTGTTGAAATGTTCGCTTTCCACGCAGCACAGCGGAAACAACCTGTACAGAAAAGGGGAATAGCAAGTACTGCCATTCCCCTTCCCGTATTATGAAATCATGAAGTTCTTATAGTTCCCACATATCCATATCTCTCTGGATCATGTTTTCCATCTCGCGCTGACCTTTCATCAAACCTTCTAAACCGCCCTGCATGCGTTCCCCGGTGGGGTTATTGTAGCTCGTTTTTACGACATAAGCACTGTACATCATCCGGTCTAAATAGTCAGACCAGGACATACGGTGTAAATCATTCACTGGATTATATACTTCGTATTGAGATAACACGCTACGCGCTTCAGGATAATAAATAGTGAATAAGGAAGACCAGTTACGGAACTCTCCTGTATTAGGATCTGTCTGAGCAAAGTAAGCCGTAATGGCTCTCAGGCGTGGTAAAGCACGACCCGCATTACGATCGAAGATATAATCTTCCTGAACCTCGTACATAGCAACGTTGTTTGGATTGAACGTGTTCTGAACGCGCTCTATCCTGGTTTCTCCGGTAATAGGATCTACCACCTCAACTTCGATATCACTCATTAATTTACCTTGAACATCCTCGTAAGACAACTCACTTGTGAATTTGTCATCCTGGAAAGCACGGATTTTACCCCGTTTAACGGCATCAATAAGGATCTCAATGAAGGCCCCGCCACCGGTATACTCATCGCCTTCGTAAATGAAAGGCATATTTTGCTTTTCCTTTACATCCAACCGGCGCCATAAACGACGCTTAAAAGCGATATCGATTTCCCGGATCGTATGCCATTCCATCGTACGATTAACGCGATTTTCAACCCGATCAATCATACCATCCGGCACTAATGATGGTCTCCAATCTGTATTTACATATTCCTTTTTGGGAGCTTCTGTAGTAGCACGATCTGAATTCATTGGGCTTTGTGCCAATACTTCATTGGCAAATAGCATTGATCCCAAAATAGCTGAATATTTCAATAGGACGTTCATATTATTCCTAGTTTATAATTTTTGAATGATTTATACTCTGTGTACTCTTATCTTATCGCGATAGAAAGACTGCCTTTAGCAAACCGCTCCGGTTGTCCCTCACCTTTAACTTTAATATTTTCAAAGATTAACCGATCTCCCGGCCTGGCACCTTTGACCATTTCATTTACTGCTTTATTTTTTGAAAATAAAGGACCATATCCCTTAGCAGTAACTGCATCTTCTGAATTTTTCTTGATCAAAACAGCATCATAGGAAACGATCTCGTATTTATACGGGAAAGCAAAGTCTTCCAAAACGGCAGTTAAACAGTTATAGAATCTTAATTGCCCGGTACCCATACTAGTTGAGAATCGCTCATTAGCAGCTACCTGGTTACCGGCAGGACTCTGTGCCATAAGCTGATGGCCTAACAAAGACAAACCTGCGATCGCTGTGATTTTAACAAGAACCTTCATAATAACAATTTTAAAAATTATCTAACAGTAATAGTCAAACTTGTTTTGGCAGGACGCTCCGGAACCCCGGGACCTTTCACCCTGATGTTTTCGAAGATCAGGCGGTCACCCGGTCTTGCCCTGTTGATTAAATCTTTAACTGCATTATTATCAGCAAACATCGGACCGGTACCTCTCGCCGGTTCTGCGACATCAGAACCTTTCTGCAGCAATAATACGTTATAATTAGTAACGGTGTAACGGTAATCGAAATCAAAGTTTTCTAAAACCGCTGCCAATCCAGGCTGAGCTCTTAACTCACCGGTACCCATCATACCGGCACCGTCTACTTTACCTAATCGGATGATCGGGCTAGGAATTGTTTTCACGCGGATCTTGCCACGGGCTACTTCTACTCTACCGCCTGCTTTATTCGTTGCGGTTACTACATAGTCCACACCCTGATAGTTAGGCTTATCTACGAACACATCATATTTACCAGGACCTGTAGATTTAATGTCAGCGCCTTCCATAGACCAGGTCACATCGTTCAGGTTATAACCGGAAGCGGAAATGGTCACCGGGTTAGCAACACCAATATACATTACATTCATTTTGTCCAGCTGTAAAGAAGCTCCCGCAGTACCTACAGTATACTTGAATTCCCAAGGTTGTGTTTCCGTTTTTTCTCCTTTACCTTTTACCGAAATCGTACCTCTTACAGTTTGCATACCGGTACCGGAAGCTCTGAATTTAATCGTACCTACACCATCTTTAATATCAACTGCTCCTGTACTGGAAGTAATATTTGGCCTGGATGACTTGTCATACGCAGCCATTGCAATAGTAGCCGTAATTTCATCACCCGCTAATGCATAAGATATATTTGGTGTGGCTACAGCCATGAAACCGTCAAGCTTAATAATATCAGCGTTATAGGTATCTTCTCCTACTTGCGCCATCAGGTTTTCCACCATGTGTGCTTCTGAGTTTCTTACGTCACTCTGCCATTTAGAAAATAAAGTGATGGCAGCAATTACAGGGATATTGTGGAAGGTACCAAAGGACCAGTCACCGGAACGGTTCATATCAGTAACCGGCAGTTTATTCGGAATTTGGATAGGTATTTGCTTTCTTAAAGCGTCAGAATTACTACCGCCCGCAATACCGATTATTTTATTCACATAATCTTGTAATTTGGATTTAACTTCATCCCCTTTTTTCTCTTCTACGAACATTCTTGTAGGAATGTCGATATCATCCATTGTTTTTACTTTCTTCACGCCATTTTCTGTGATCCAGCCACCACCTTTCTCTACGATTTTCTGCTTCCAGGTCTCCAGGTATTGTACCATCTTTTCAGACTCATCTCTCACCTGTTTGGCTAAAGGAAGTAAGGAATCTCTCTTTCTTGCTAATTCTGGGTTTTTATCTGCAATATGCTCAAAAGCAGTATACATACGGTCGTTCTTATCTTTAATACCATCATTCGAGGTCTCGATACTGGTATTAATAGTGCTGAACGCATCCAATACTTCTTTGGTGATGTTCAATGCCAACATTGCTGTTAACACCAAATACATCAGCTGAATCATGAGCCCCCGCGGCTCCTTAGGTATTGACATTCTATGCTTCTTTTATCGTTAAGAATTTTTGTTAATTTTCATCATGAAAATTCCTGTCCTGTCCTTTGAAAAGACAAAAGATGGGATTCTTCAGGGTTTATTTTTACTTACCGGCGATTATCTGCCCTGCATTGCAGAAAGCATATTACCGTAAATGCTGTTTAATGAAGTTAAGTTTTTATTCAGAGAAGCGATTTGTGCTTTTACAGCTTCCGCATCCTGCGCCGTATTAGACATCGCTTCTGAAGCGCTGGCCAAAGTACCGTAGAACTTATTCATTGTTTTCAGGTGATTGTTTGCATCTTGCAATTCCACCTCGTAAATTGAGTTTAAAGAACCTAAATTTTTAGATAATGCCTGTACCTGAGTGTGGAACTTCGCAGTATCTTCAGCAGCTGCATTGAAAGATTGCATAGTACCTGCAGCACCTGCGAAAGTATCTTTCATTTGGCCTAAAGAAGTAGCAGCTTCACGCGCACTTTGAGAGAATTCACCGGTAGCGGCAGTTACATCTGTAAGATCTCTCATTTGTGTTACTGTAGTACCGAATTTGTCAAAGTTTGACTTCAGGCTTTTGAAGTAATCTGCTTTCAGATCTGCTTCATCTAACATTTTGTCTAATGCAGCACCGGCGCCGGATCCCGATCCGCCTGCAGCTCCCAATGGTTGTGTCGGAGGTACAAACTTCACTCCTTTCTTATAACCCTCTACAACTGGATTTTCATCCAGGTTAGGGTAATAACGCTCCCAGTAATAATCTTTATGAGGAGGAAGTAAACCCAGGATGATAAAGATAAAAGCCTCTGTCAACAGACCAACAGTAAGCATCACGCTTGCTCCCGGTAAGTGCTCCAATTTAAACAGGGCACCTACTAACACCACCGCAGCACCTAAACCAATCACAAGGTTTTTTATATATTTTCCTTTCTTTGTTTCGAAAAATAAGGTTATTGAGTTCATCTCGTCTAAAATTTTTTAATTTGATTTGGTTAATGTTTTAAATTACTAATTTCTGCTCACTCTAGGTTGGTTAATACCAATAGACTCTCCTACTCTCTGGTAAATCAAACGGAAGCCGATATAAGCTTTTGCCGTATCAGCAAATTCGTAATCACGGTTCTGGATTTGTAAGAATGGGGCAGGGTCTCTCCAGCTACCACCTTTTACAACTATTCTACGCATCCACTGCGGATCGTTTTCTCTGATCTTAATGTTTACATCAGGGTTCATGTCAGACAAGAAGTTGCGGTCATAAGCACTTACCGTGTACACGGTCCTGGTCCATTCAGCAACGTTACCCGACATATTGTACAAACCATAGTCGTTTGCCCAATAAGCATCCGCACGGGTAGTGTACAGGCCACCATCAGCAGCATAATCACCGCGTCCAGGCTTAAAGTTAGCTAAATAACAACCTTTCTGGTTAGCAATGTAAGGACCACCCCATGGATAGGGCGATAACTCACGGCCACCACGTGCGGCCCATTCCCATTGAGATTCGTTCGGTAAATCAAACTCCCCTTCGAAATATTGTTTGCGGCCCTCGCGGTCATTTTTCCAAAGTAAGGTTCTCCAATGTGCAAATGCTTTTGCCTGGAAGTAATTAACGCCTACTACCGGGTACTCGTTAAATGTAGCATCGGAATTATAGTGCTTCGCAATAGGCTCATTATTGGAGTAATTGAACTGGCGGATCCAAACGGTTGTATCCGGGTATACGTTCAAAGATTTATCGGCAATGAAGTCGGTTCTCGGTTTATCCGGATTTCTGGCGGATTCCTCGTAGTCATAAATCCTGAACTTATATACAAGCTTTGAATTATCAAACTCTTTCTTGCCCCATCCTGATTGCTCCGCAGGTATATACAGGTTCATCAGCTGATCCTGGATATCCTGGTCTTTCCAGTTGATCTTTTGTTTCCAGTCGATTCTCTGGCTGCCATCTTCGTTATCGACAAAGTGCTGCAATTGTGTATGAGCGATAGAATCCCTTACCCAATTGGTAAATTGGCGGTACTCAGCATTGGTAATCTCAGTGGCATCCATGTAGAAGCCCTGCATTTGTACATTACGCACCTCTGCATCTAATGCATTATTAACATCCTGATCGCTGTAGCCTGTTCTTAAATATCCAGGAGGAACCCAAACCATTCCTATCGGTGTAGGTGGCCTATAATTCGCATTGGTATTTTGCGCGCCAACAAGCTGCCCTTGCGAACCAGGTTTTCCGCAACTTGCTAACAACATAGCGCCAACGGCAATACTCAAGGAGTGTTTTCTCATCTGTTTGTAATTTTCTTTGTTATTGCTTCTTATTTTTTCTTTGCCTTTTAGCAAAACATTAAAATTTCAAATTCTAACCATTTAAGGTACTGTTCCGTCTATACTCATTAAAAGCAGTACAGAAGCGCTTTTTAACGATTTTTTAGCGGAATTTTTTTAATTCGAATTCCAAATATCGAAAAAAAAGTTAAGAATTCAAATATTTTGTAAAAATTTCATGCTGCTTTTTCCTGTCCGGCGCTTTTTAGTATTGCTTTAATCTAAAATATCGCCATTCTGGAAAGCTAAATTTCTATTAAAATTCTAAAATAGGAAGCTAAATAAAGGTTTTTTAAATTTTATTCCAACATTTTTCCAATTTTTATTTTTGAGAATACTTTTTCTGCTTCGGCTTCCGGAGCATCACAGGCAAATTGGGTACAATAATAAAATTCTGGGCTCAGCGTTTCCGGCTTCACCGAGATTAGTGGGAGGGTTTGATGGGTGTCCGGCCGTTTCAGTGCAATAAGCACCTGCGGCCAATATTGAAACTTAACCAGGTCTTCATACTGCTTATCTTCTGCCTTTGTGATTACCAAAGTTTTTTGCAACACCTGCTGCATGAGCACTTTGTTCCAATAACCGTGAGCTCCGGGATGATGTGTTGCCTTAGCATACATGGACTGAAGCATCTGCATACTTCTCTGCGCGGCAACTTCATCTTCGAACCATTTACTCAATAACAGGTTATTTTCCGCCATCACTGCATTTACAGAAGGAAGAGCGCCATCGTAAGTTTCTACTTTTCTTAAAACGATATCCTGTTCTGTTTTATTGCTGAAATAATAAAAAATATGCTGCTCATCGCTAAAATGGCTGTCCACGAATTCCTGTATGCGTTTCGCTTCTGAGATGTAATCGTAGGCAACCAGGTATTCACCAACGGTTAACAACGCACGGATCAGGAAAGACAGGTCCTCCAGGCTCGCTTTTATACTCACTTTCTCCCCGTCAAAATTCCGGAACCACTCCCCATCCACGTTGAAAGTGCGGAGCAGGTAATCC
>CAXYKQ010000089.1:0-13939 GCA_964277835.1 uncultured Edaphocola sp.
CGGTTGATAGGGCTTTTTTTGCGTTCCTTACCGCTATGTGGCTTTAAGATGATCGCACAGAGTGCCGGGGTCAGCGTTAAGGCTACCACACCGGATAAGATGATACTTGTGGCCATCGTAATGGAGAACTGGCGGTAAAAAATACCTACCGGTCCGGACATAAAAGCTACCGGTATAAATACAGAGGCCATAAGGAAGGTGATCGCGATAATAGCGCCGGAAATCTCGCCCATAGCCTTCTTCGTCGCTTCCAGCGGGCTAAGATGCTCTTCCTCCATCTTGGCGTGCACTGCCTCGATCACCACAATTGCGTCATCTACAACCACACCGATGGCGAGCACCAGGGCGAAAAGTGTGATCAGGTTGAGGGTAATGCCGAACATTTGCATGAAGGCAAAAGAACCGATCAGCGAAACGGGCACCGCAATAGTAGGAATCAATGTCGACCGCCAGTCGCCTAAAAAGATGAATACTACGATACCCACAAGGATAAAGGCTTCGACGAGCGTATGGACTACTTTCTCCATTGAGGCGTCCAGGAAGCGGGAAACGTCATAACTGATCTCATAATCGATCCCTTTTGGAAATTCTTTTTCCAACTCTTTCATTTTGGCTTTTACATCGGCAATTACTTTAGTAGCATTACTACCATAAGATTGTTTCAGTACGATAGCTGCTGATGATTTATTGTTAAGGTTAGAGTAGATGTCGTACATAGAACTGCCGAATTCAATATCGGCGACATCTTTCAGGCGCAATAATTCACCGTCAGGATTAGCTTTAACCACTATGTTCTCGTACTCTTCTTTTGTGCTGTAACGACCCGGGTATTTTAATACATATTCAAATGCCTGGGATTTTTTACCGGAGCTTTCACCGGCTTTACCCGGAGATGCCTCGAGGCTCTGTTCGTTGATGGCTTCCATCACCTCTTCGGTGGAGACCTTGTAAGCCAGCATACGGTCCGGTTTCAGCCAGATACGCATAGCGTATTCCCGGTTTCCCAGGATGTCGGCAAAGCCCACACCATCGATCCTTTTCAGCTCGGGAAGGATATTGATGTCGGAATAGTTAAACAGGAATTTTTGGTCCAGGTCTTTTTCTTTACTGTACAGGTTGATGTACATCAACATGTTGGATTCCACCCTGGATATTTTTACCCCTTCACGGATCACCAATGGCGGCAGTTTATTCGTCACAGATGCTACACGGTTCTGTACATTGAGCGAGGCCTGGTTCGGGTCAGTTCCCAGGTTGAAAACGATTTGCAGGGATGCTTCCCCGTCGTTACCGGCGTCTGCGGTCATATATTTCATGCCCGGTACGCCGTTAACAGCTCTTTCCAGGGGGATCAATACGGCCTTGGTCAGCAGTTCATTATTGGCGCCGGGATACTCGGCGGAGATGGTTACTTTGGGCGGAGATATAGAAGGAAACTGCGTTACGGGAATTGAACTTAAGCTTAATAAACCTAAGAATACAATAACCAATGATATTACGATCGAAAGGACGGGCCTTTGAATGAATTTACTAAACATAAAATCGTCTGAAATGAAGGTGAATGATGCTTATTCTGCTTTAAGCGCCAATTTGGAGATCGCGTCTTTAGGCTGGATAAAAGTGTATTTGATTTTCTCGTTCTCCTTAATCGTCTGAACACCTTCCAACAATATTTTGTCGTTAACAGAAAGGTCGCCGGAGATTACGTAAAGGTTGGGCAGTTCGGCGATCACTGTTACTTTTTTTGATACAGCTTTACCATCATTACCTACCACAAATACATACTTTTTATCCTGTACTTCATAAGTTGATTTTTGCGGAATAACGATCGCGTTCACCATAGGCGTCGTCATCAGGATTTTTCCGGTTTCCCCATTTTTCAGAATCCTGTCGGCATTCGGAAATCTCGCCCGGAAAGCAATATTACCGGTCTCGGGGTTGAATTCTCCCTCAACGGTTTCTACAAATCCTTTGGTCGGAAATTCCTGGTTGTTGGCCATCATCAGGCGCACTTCTTTAAATTGATCGTTGTCTTTATGCAACATATAGTTCAGGTATTCCGGTTCTGAAACGTTAAAGTACACGAACATTTGGCTGTTGTCAGAAAGGCTGGTCAGTAATTCTCCTTCATCGATCAGGCTACCCAGTTTTTTAGGAATACGATTCAATATGCCGTCAAATGGCGCACGGATATCAGTAAAGGCAAGGTGTGTATTGGCAAGTTTTAAGCCGGCCCTGGCCTGTTGTAGTTTAGCCTTGGCTACGGCAAGTTCATTTTTGGAAACAATGTTTTTATCGGCCAGCATTTGAGTGTTTTGCAGTTCTACTTCTGCTGCTTTTACCTCTGCCTGTGCTTTGTCAGATTCTGCCTCGGTCAGGTTAGGCATAATTTTAAAAAGGAGTTGCCCTTTTTTCACAGCCTGCCCTTCATCTACATTCATTTTTTGAAGGTAGCCTTTTTCCTGGGCCCTGATTTCAATGTTTTGAACGGAACGGATCTGGGCGACGTATTCTTTGGTAATAGAAGTGTCGATAGTGATCGGGCTGGTAACTTCATACTTGATGTGTTCTTCTTGTTCAGCTTTGTGAGATTTACAGCTGGTGTATGTAAGCAAGGCGATTGCGCTTGCCCACAAAATTGACTTTTGCATAGAAAATTAAGTGAATAATGAGTGGGAAATGTCGGGCTGATAGCAATAATCAGCCGAATAATATTTAAGTTTAAGGACTTATTAAGCTAATAAGTGGCTTTGTTTTGTTGTACGCGAAAACAGTGGATAATACCAAATGGGCTACCGGAAAGCATCATTCCGGAAGTCAATGATTATTTGCTGAAAAAGAATATTAAATCCTGAATACCTGGTTCAGGATGTAAATGGGAGCGGCAACATTACTTTTCGCTACTGAGGCAAAGAAGCTTGTTTTTTGCGGCTCCTCCGGCAGGAGATTTGAAATCAGAAAATTCAGGTAATGGCTCAGCCAGTTGAGGTTGACCCGGGAGATGTCGGCCGCATCTTCGCTTATCTCGAGATCACCGAGGTCGTCGACTCCTTCTATAAAGCCTAAATCGAAGCTTAGCTCCGCTTTTATACTACCGTGATGTCCGGAAGGATTGGTTTTAGGGGGGCTGAAATGACCGTGTTGTAAGGCATGCGACTGCACGTGCTGGATAGCTCCAACATTCTTGCAGAAGAAAAGCGATATATACACTATGAAAAAGACAATTCTCATTTCGAGCACAAAGGAAATACTATTTTCGAGACTAAGAAAATTTTTTTTAATGATTGACAAAATGTTAAGTTAAATATCCTGTTAATGCGTCGCGACCGGCGCGCATCCGGCTTTATCCAATTGTATCTGACGCCGGAATCGACGTGTTATCAAGCGGTAACGGGAAAAGTGGCGATGGTTTCATATTGGCCCTTTGCCAGGTTAAGTTTTCTCAACACAAGCCGGTCAAATGTAAAATGAATATTTATGTCGGTTATAAGCGCAGTGGCCATGGCCATTTGTTCGGTATTTAACTTCCTTGCAATAGTCAGGTGCGGTCTTTGGGCTCGTTGTACAGCGCCTTTGGGCCTGTTGTTATTGAAAGTCCTCATCGTTTCTTTCAGGTATACATCTGTTTCTTCGTTAGCCAGCAGCACAAATGAGCCGTTGCTGAAGCTTTCTGTACGATCGAAATAAAGGGGTGTCGGCGATTGCTTACCTGAAAATTCACCAAGGAATGTTTCCCATACCGGGATAGCAGATGCTTTTGCTTTGAAGACATTAAAGGTAATGTGAGCCAGTGAATGAACGCTGGGGTACCAACCGATTTCTTGTTCCAGGCGTTTTTTTAAGGATGCAATGGTGCTAATAACCTCCTCCGGTGGATGGATTACAACAGAATAGGTTTCTACGGGCGATTCGATAAATGGCATCATGAACTAAAGTAACGGTTGATGAAGTTTTCCGCATCTAAAATCTCGATCTCCGAAAAGTAAAAATCGGCAGTGTCCTGGGTGATGATGCAGGCACACTTAGAACGCATCGCTGAATAATATTCGAGACCATCTTCGAAATCATGGATCGCTTTATTGTTTTTTATCTGTTGTACTGTTTGTTCATCAATCGTTGTTATCGATAGATGTTCTATAAGCAGGTCCAGCTTTTTGCGTGCTGTATCTTTACATTTTTTTTCCGCAAAATAAAAAGCGATGCCGAGGCATAACGGTGAAGTAAATACCCTGTAGTTTTTGTGACCGGCAAGGCTTAAGATACGCGAAGTGTAGGTGTACAAAGGATATTCCTTGTTCAACACAGAAACGATAATGTTTGCGTCTACGAAAATATTCATTTCTTGGAGGAATAATAGTCTGCTTTCAGGTCTTTCCTGCTCTTGGATTTCGTTTGGTATTCGGTAGATCCTTCTGAAACGATATTTACCCAATCGGCAATGGGAATATCTTCGAGTGATTGATAATTGCCGGAAGTAGTTTGTTTCAGTAAAAATTCAACCAACCTGGAAAGACTTATGTTGTGCTGCGCTGAATATGCCTTAGCTTGCTCTATGATTGATTGGTTAAAGCTTAAGGTTACTTTAGCATCCATGATCTGATATTTTATACCACAAAAATATTATTTTTATACGTATTTAAAAATTTAATTTTTATGCTAAGCCATAAAAAAAGTGATACCGGCCGATAAGCCGATACCACTATCTTTTAAATATTTCTCCCTTCTCACTCATCACTTCTCCCTTCTCACTCCTCACTTCTCCCTTCTCACCACTCACTTCTCACTTCTCACTTCTCACCACTCACTTCTCACTTCTCACCTCTCCCTTCTCACTTCTCAACCATCACCCCATTACATATTTCGCCGGTACTGTCCGCCTACTTCAAATAAAGCCCTGGTGATCTGTCCTAAGGAACAATATTTTACCGTGTGCATCAGTTCTTCAAAAATATTGCCGTTTTTGATCGCGACTTCCTGCAGCTTACGTAAAGCTTCTTCTCCTTTCTCACCGCTACGCTCCCATAAACTGTGTACATTTTTGATCTGGAATTCTTTTTCTTCGGTAGTCGAACGGATCACCTCAGCCGGAACCACCGTCGGAGAGCCTTTAGAACTTAAAAAGGTATTTACCCCTATGATCGGGTATTCGCCGGTATGTTTCAGGGTTTCATAATATAAAGATTCTTCCTGGATTTTGCCGCGTTGGTACATTGTTTCCATTGCACCCAATACACCACCACGCTCGGTGATCTTATCAAATTCAGCATAAACAGCTTCTTCAACCAGGTCCGTCAGTTCTTCAATGATGAAAGATCCCTGTAAAGGATTCTCATTTTTAGCAAGTCCCAATTCGCGGTTGATGATCAGCTGGATGGCCATCGCACGACGTACCGATTCCTCTGTCGGTGTAGTGATGGCTTCATCATAAGCATTTGTGTGCAGCGAGTTACAGTTGTCATAAATCGCGTATAGTGCCTGCAGTGTGGTGCGGATATCGTTGAAATCAATCTCCTGCGCATGCAGGGAACGGCCGGATGTCTGAATATGGTATTTCAACATCTGGGAACGCTCATTTCCTCCATATTTCAGCTTCATTGCTTTAGACCATATTCTCCTGGCGACGCGGCCGATCACAGAATATTCCGGGTCGATACCGTTTGAGAAGAAGAAAGATAGATTGGGCGCAAATTCATCAATGTGCATACCCCTGCTCAGGTAGTATTCTACAAAGGTGAAACCATTGGAGATCGTAAAAGCTAATTGAGAAATGGGATTGGCGCCGGCTTCTGCAATATGATAGCCCGAGATGGAAACAGAATAGAAATTACGTACCCCTTTGTCGATAAAATATTGTTGCACATCCCCCATCACTCTCAAAGAGAATTCGGTAGAGAAAATACAGGTATTTTGCGCCTGGTCTTCTTTCAGGATATCGGCCTGAACCGTTCCGCGTACGGCTTTTAAAGTTCTTTCTTTGATCTCTGCATAAACATCTGCCGGCAAAACCTGGTCGCCGGTTACGCCCAGTAGCATAAGTCCTAAGCCATTATTGCCCTCTGGTAACTCACCCTGCTGGCCTTCTTCCGCTTTGCCGGAACCGACATTAGCTGAATAGTAAGGCCGGGGAACGCCCTTCTCCTTATAAATCGCGTTGATCTTATCATTTACGGCATCTTCCAGACCATTTTCTTTGATGTACAATTCACATTGCTGATCGATAGCGGCATTCATGAAGAAGGCCGTAATGGTGGGCGCCGGACCATTGATGGTCATCGATACAGAGGTTTTAGGATCTGCCAGGTTAAAACCCGAGTACAATTTTTTAGCATCATCCAGGGTAGGGATGGAAACACCGGAGTTCCCGATCTTACCATAGATATCCGGGCGATGGTCCGGGTCCTGGCCGTATAGGGTTACCGAGTCAAATGCGGTACTCAGGCGTGCTGCAGGCAAGCCTTTAGATACATAGTGGAAACGCTTGTTGGTCCGTTCCGGTCCGCCTTCACCGGCAAACATACGGGTAGGATCTTCTCCTTCGCGCTTAAATGGATAAATGCCCGCTGCATAAGGAAATTCTCCGGGGAAGTTTTCGAGTAAAGACCATTTTAATATTTCGCCCCAGGCTTCGAACTGCGGTACCGCTACTTTGGGTACTTGCGTATGAGAAAGGGATTCGGTATGCGTTTTGATCTTTAAAACTTTGTCACGCACTTTAAATTCAAAAAATTCATTTTGATAATTGGCTTTCTTGGCGTCCCAGTTTTTCAGTAATTCCAGGTTTTTCGGATCAATATCCAGGCTTACCTTCTGATAAACTTCCTGCAATTCTTTGATCAGGCGATCTTTATCTTCTATAGTGGACTGCTGCAGCGTGTCTATAGTTTTATGGATGCCGAAAAGGCGTTGAGCGACATCGGCTTGTTCTTTAGAACGTTTGTCATAACCCCGGTTATTCTCGGCAATTTCCGAAAGATAGCGGGTTCTTGCCGGCGGAATGATGAAGATCTTTTCACTCAATTCATCGGAAGCCTTGAAATCAGATTTCAGGTCTGCACCTGTTTTCTCGGCGATCAGGTCCATTAAAGCGCGGTACATGGTATTTGTTCCGGGATCGTTGAACTGGGAAGCAATTGTCCCGTAGACCGGCATATCATCAATACTTTTGTCAAAGAATTTATGGTTGCGTTGGTATTGTTTTTTTACATCACGTAAGGCATCTGCAGCGCCGCGTTTATCAAATTTATTGACGACAACGATATCTGCAAAGTCAAGCATGTCGATTTTCTCCAGCTGTGTAGCGGCACCATATTCCGGTGTCATGATATACATATTCACATCGCCGTAATCGGTGATCTGTGTATCGGACTGACCAATACCGGAAGTTTCGAGCACCACCAGGTCATAGCCTGCCGCTTTCAGGATGTTGACAGCATCTTCGATGTATTTAGAAACGGCCAGGTTGCTCTGACGCGTAGCCATAGAGCGCATATAAACTCTTTCATTGCGAATAGCGTTCATCCGGATCCTGTCACCCAGCAAAGCGCCTCCGGTTTTTCTTTTAGAAGGGTCTACCGAAATGATACCGATTGTTTTTTCCGGGAAGTCTAATAAAAATCTTCTTACGATTTCGTCTACTGAAGAAGATTTACCGGAACCTCCGGTACCCGTAATGCCCAGCACCGGCGTTTTACTTTCTTTCGCGAGGGCGGCCACTTTTTGCAACATAGCCTGTGTTTCGGGCAGTTCGCTGTAATTTTCTGCAGCGGAGATCAGGCGGCCGATGTCTTTCGGGTTTTTATCGTGGATGTGTCCCACTTCACCATTCAACTGGTTGCCGGTAGGGAAGTCAGATTTAGTCATCAGGTCGATGATCATACCTTCAAGGCCCATTGCGCGGCCGTCGTCCGGAGAATAGATCTTATCTATTCCATAAGCCTCCAGTTCCTTAATTTCATCCGGCAGGATAACGCCACCACCACCGGCAAATATCTTGATATGTCCTGCCCCTTTCTCCCGCAGTAGGTCATACATATATTTTAAGTATTCTACGTGACCACCCTGGTAAGAGGTCATGGCAATCGCATTGGCATCTTCCTGGATCGCGCAATCCACCACTTCCTGGACTGACCTGTCGTGTCCTAAGTGAATAACTTCTGTACCATTTGCCTGCATCACGCGACGCATAATGTTGATAGAGGCATCATGGCCATCGAATAGTGAAGCGGCAGTTACAATTCTGATCTTGTTTTTAGGTTGATACGACATATTGTTTTTGATTATCTAAGCTATATTCTGTAAAATTCACGAATCAATCTTTAAAAGATTTCCAGTGAAAACAGGCTACAAACATACAAAATTATAGCCTAATGCTGTAATATTTCAGTCTGCGGATGAGGAAAATACCGGATGGATTAAAGCAAAAATGCGCTTACTTTTGATTACAAATTCACTATTATGGAAAAGAGGTCTGTTATTGCTTCCTTAACATGGGGGCTCATCATCATCATTACCGCTATTATTTTAGGAAAGGCATTAAAAAACAGGAATGCCAATGAAGATACTATCCAGGTGATCGGATTGGGAACAAAGGATTTCCTGTCTGATGAGATGCTTTGGAAGGGAAGTTTCAGTGCCAAATCAATGGACGCAAAAGAGGCCTATGGGAAAGTGTTGTCTGATAAAGACAAAGTGAAGCAGTTCTTCATGAATAAAGGGTTTAAAGAGACAGAGTTCTCGTTTGGGGGTATTCAGATCGAAAAGCGATACCGTACCGTCCAGGTAGAAGGAGCAAACAGAGAATACCGTTCTGAATCCGTATTTGATGGCTATGAAGCTACTCAGGGTATTGTATTCAACAGTGTCAAAGATGAAGGCCTGATGAAGCGCATTGAGGAGGTTGCAGATCAAACAGCAGAATTGATTAATTCCGGTATAGAATTCAGCGGACAGGAAATACAGTATACTTATTCTGACCTGGCAAGCCTGAAACATAACCTGATAGAAAATGCCACGAAAGATGCCCGGGAAAGGGCAGAAAAAATAGTCAAAACCGGTAAAGGTGATTTGGGTAAATTAAAAACAGCGACCATGGGAGTGTTCCAGATTACTGGAAAAGGCAGCGTGGAAGAAGATACTTACGGTGGTATTCTGGACACCAAAAGCAAATGGAAAACTGCCCGAATCACCGTCAGGCTGACTTACGTTTTAGATTAGTTTTCTTTATATTATATGTGGTTAAATAAAAATAATGTTAAAATAGCGTTTGTCCTATTTTTCTTATATAACTTCGCGCCAATTTTTATCCTTATTAATATTTAATTATATATTATGAAAAAAGTAATCTTAGCTATTAGTGCGCTTACAATGACTGCTGTAGCCAATGCCCAGGAATTTACCTCTTTCAAACCTTATGAAGGAAATGTAACGAGTGAAATGGGTTTAACCGGTGGTATTTTTAATTCTGATATTAAACTTGCAGAAGGTGCTCTTTTAAGAGGTCGTTATTTCCTTACTGAGAAATCTGCGCTTCGCGTTGGATTGAACATCACTTCTAACAGCACGAAGGAAATCTTCTGGAAAGACAGCACCACTACTAAAGGTGTTTTGACAGACAGAACTTCCAGCGTAATGATCAACCTGGGTTATGAAAAACATTTCAAAGGTACCAACCGTTTGTCTCCTTATGTAGGTGGAGATGTTTTATTTGGCTTTGGCAGTGAAAAAGTAAAAGGTACTGATAATAACGGTACTTATTATGTTGCTGACTATAATTACGATATGAAAACCACCAATTTCTCTTGGGGTGTTCGCGCTGTTGTAGGTGCCGACTACTATTTTGCTAAAAACGTTTATTTAGGCGTTGAAGCTGGTTTAGGTTTTATGAACCGTATAGAAGGAAAAACCAAGACCTCTACTCAGATCGGTAGCGTTTCCACCGAAACTGAAACTAAATCTCCGGGATCAAGCTTCGACTTTAGCCCGAACATCGTTACTGGTGTGAGATTGGGTTTTGTACTTTAATCAATTACTGGTTACAGCACAACAAAGCCGGCTTCCATGAAGCCGGCTTTGTTATTGTCAGGCATGCTTTATTTAATTTTTGAAGAACCAATTAATGTAGATGATTGCCGCCACTAACACCAGGTGAAGTAATTCCGGTAACCATTTGGGTTTGTTGATCATCCACGATTTAGTAATAAACATGGATGCCGGCACCAGGCATACCAGCCATATATCTGCTCCCTGTTTATAAATACCTGTTGTAGAAATGACGGCGAAAATGAAAAAAAGAATATTTACCCACCATATCTTCTTAATCTGGAACAACATACGACCCATTTGTTTGGACAGTAAGATAATCCCGGTAAGGGAGAGCAGCAGGACTACGGCCAGGGCCATTACGTTTTGAGGACTTAAATAAAAATTTAAAGTGAACTCGGTGGAGAACAATTTTGAAATTAAGAACAAGTTATCGCTGAGATAAGCTATCCCTGCAAAAAGATAGAGTGGCGTAACAATACCTAAAAGGGTAACCATCCATTCTGCCGGTTTATAGGCCCTGAGCATAGAGATAGCAAAGGCAACAAATACCAGGAACCAGAAATTAGGGAAATTCAAAAGAACCAGCAGCCCGAAAACGAATCCGATATTAAACAGGATCTTCCGCGTGTTGAGGTCAGAGTAGGTTTGATAAATAAGATGGATCAGGATCAGGAACAGCCAGTTATTGAACAATTCGACGCCCGGCTGACTCCATTGGGGCAGCAGGCTGCTCACCAGGATATAAGTGTACGCCGGTAGATAACTCCGTTTATTGAACAGGTGGTAATTGCTGACAATGTAGTTCAGGTATAAGGCCTGCAAAACAATACTGATAATGGCCAGTATGGAATGGAAATAGACACTGGTGCCGAATACGCGATAGGTCTTTTTCAACAGGATATTCCAAAGCACCTGGTGTTGCTCCGTATGGGGCATACCAGAACCCATCAGTAACGGTACTTTGATAACAAGTGCGATTACGAATAATAAAATTACAGTATATGGATTCTGGTTCCTGAATAGTCTGAGCACTGGCGTATGATTTGACCTTCTTAACAATAATTAATATGCGAATATCGTAAATCTATTTAAAAACTTTTTTTGTCCTTTATATTTATCTTTTATTACTAACTTTGCGCGCGATATGCAAATTCAATTATTAAAATCAAAGATTCACCGCGTTACGGTTACCGAAGCGAATCTTAATTATATAGGTAGCATAACCATTGATGAGGAGTTGATGGAAGCCGCCAATATTATAGAGAATGAAAAAGTACAGATCGTTAATATTAATAATGGCGAACGACTTGAGACTTATGTGATTAAAGGATTGAGAGGAAGCGGTCAGATTTGCCTGAATGGCCCGGCCGCCCGTAAAGTGACGCCTGGTGATATGATCATTATTATTGCTTATTGTTCCATGGAATTTGAAGCAGCAAAGACATTTGAACCCACGATTATTTTTCCTAAAGAGAATAATACTTTATAAGATAATCTATCATACTTAATTTTAGAAAATGCAGCAATTACGGCTGCATTTTTTATTGTCCCTTATAATTGTTGTAACATTGTGTTATGAAGCAAAAAACGGCATTTTTTTGTCAGAATTGTGGTTATGAATCGAGCAAATGGGCGGGGAAATGTCCCAATTGCGGCGCCTGGAATACTTTTGTCGAAGAAATCAAAGAAAAGCCTTCCGCCAAATCGGATGTAAGTCAGCTGTGGTCGGAGACGCCGCAGGTCAAAGAAAATAGCAAGGCTCAGCTGCTTACCGAGATACAAGGCGGGGATGAAATCCGGTACCGCTTGCCGGATGAGGAGCTGAACCGCGTGTTGGGCGGAGGATTGGTACAGGGTTCAGTGACGCTCGTAGCCGGTGATCCCGGAATCGGTAAGTCTACCTTGTTTTTACAAACGGCTCTTTCGGCCAAACAGTTCCGCGTGTTATATGTTTCCGGGGAAGAGAGTGTACACCAGATCAAAATGCGGGCTGACCGTATTGGTATCCATGCACCCCATGTTTTTTTGCTGACCGCAACCAACACACAAACCATTTTCAACGAAATAAAAAAAGTGCAACCGAGTTGGGTGATTATAGATTCTATACAGACCCTGGAGTCCCCTATGATAGAAAGCGCTGCAGGTAGCGTTGCTCAGGTGCGCACGGCTGCCGGGGAACTCCAGAAGTTTGCCAAGCAAACTCAGGTGCCGGTAACCATTATCGGTCATATCACAAAAGACGGCGGTATCGCCGGGCCCAAAGTGCTGGAGCACATGGTGGATACGGTGTTGCAATTCGAAGGCGACCGGCATTATGCTTACCGCATTTTGCGCACGCTTAAGAATCGTTTCGGTTCTACTTCGGAACTCGGTATTTATGAAATGGTGCAAAATGGTTTGCGGGGAGTCAGCAATCCTTCAGAAATCTTGCTGAGCCAGCATGAAGAGTTGCTGAGTGGTATAGCCAAAGCAGTTACGATAGAAGGGATGCGCCCTTTGATGATTGAAACCCAGGCTTTGGTGTCGCAGGCCGTTTATGGTACCCCACAAAGGACTTCCAATGGTTTTGACCTGCGCCGTTTGCAATTATTATTGGCAGTACTGGAAAAACGGGGCGGTTTTCACTTCGGGATGAAGGACGTCTTCCTGAATATCGCAGGAGGCCTGCGACTGGAAGATCCTTCTATTGATCTGGCCGTTGTATGCGCCTTACTTTCTTCTTACGAAGATACCCCCTTACCCGATCAGGCCTGTTTTGTGGGTGAAGTAGGCTTGTCGGGAGAGATCAGGGCGGTGAGCCGGATCGATCAGCGGATTGCCGAAGCGCAAAAAATGGGCATGGAAAGGGTGTTTATACCTAAATCAAACTTAAAAGGCCTCGACCAAAAGACCTTTAATATAGAGATCGTAGGTTTGAATAAAGTTTCAGATATCTATCAAATGTTATTCTAATGCATTATTTAATAGCTAAGATAAAACATAATATCGCGCGCTTGCTACTGGCTAGCTGCTCCCTGTTGCTGCTTCCTGCCGTATCTTCAGCCGTCGGGTTAAACTCCTTAAAGAACGGGGATATTATTTTTCAGAACCTGGATTGCGGACCCATGTGTGAAGCCATAGAAGCCGTGACGCAAGGCTATGAAGGACTTGACTTTTCTCACATGGGTATGGTTTATCTGAGGAACGATTCTGTCCTGGTCATCGAAAGTATAGGCCCGGGCGTTATCCTTACGCCTATAGATCATTTTTTGAAACGGACGTCAAACGCACACCTGGTAGGCCGTTTAAAGCCTAAATATAGCCGGCTGATCCCGAAGGCCCTGGGTTATGCGCTGCTCTGTTTAGGTATGTCTTATGATAATGAATTTTTGTACGACAATGGCAAATATTATTGTTCGGAGCTGATCTACGATGCTTTTAAACATGCCAATGGAGGTAAAGCATTCTTTAAATTGTTTCCCATGACTTACATAGAGCCAGGTGCTCATAGTTTTTTCCCGGTTTGGGAAACGCATTTCCGGCAATTGAATATGCCGATACCGGAAGGTTTACCGGGCTGCAACCCGGGCGGAATATCACAGTCGGATAAAGTCAGGATATTGGGTTATTTAGACTGATGAGCAACGAAAGGCTCCAGACAATACAAAGCTGTCCCTGGGTTCTGCCGAAACAGGAGCAAAAGTAGATATAAAATGCCTGGTGCAGGGCGACAGGCTTGGCGTAAAAAGAATTTAAGCCTTTTAACCATATCCTTAATGGTACGCAAACCTCAATAAGTTTTGGACGCGTCATTCCTTTGATGGTGTCTATATCAGCTATTTTTGGCTTTTCCTATCGTGTAATCCAGCCAGGCCAGAAAGTTCAGATAGCACTTTCGCTGATACTTGTACGATCAAAT
>CAXYKQ010000090.1:0-3730 GCA_964277835.1 uncultured Edaphocola sp.
GCTGGAAAGCGCCACAGGCTGCGGGGGTGATCCACACAGATTTTGAAAAAGGATTTATCAAAGCCGAGGTGATCGGTTATAAGGATTACATTGAATTAGGCGGTGAGCCGGGCGCTAAAGAAAAAGGTAAATTACGGATCGAAGGGAAAGAATATACGGTAGCGGATGGCGATGTAATGCACTTCCGTTTCAATGTATAAACATTGCATATACCAATAAATTAAAAAGGCCGGTTTTGTAAAAAGCCGGTCTTTTTTGTAGCCACTGTTTCGATTTGGTGGTCTTTCGGAGCTATTTGTTTGCTTATTGGGTATAGCTTTTGGAAGATTATAGGTTAAAGATTACTATAAACAGCGGGGATAGGAGTATCATTATTTCTTATGACAAAAGCATGACTATTTAATTTGAATATTTTTTTTAATCTTCTTTATTGATTAATTTTGCAGCCCTTGAAGGATTGAATTTACCTGAAAAGTACGCTCAAAATATCCAGGAAAGTTTACCGATTGAATTAATTACCCGTTTAAACAATTAAAGGCGGGCGCTGACCGCCGCCATATTTTAAAGTTATATGAATATTTACCAGGATTATCTTAAAGAGATTGAAGAACGTAAAGCACAGGGACTTCATCCTAAACCGATTGACAGTGCCGATTTGTTGAGCGAGATCATTGCGCAAATCAAAGACACGGCCCATGCACACCGGGAAGACTCACTGCAGTTCTTTATTTACAATACTTTACCGGGTACGACGAGCGCCGCAGGAGTAAAAGCTAAATTCTTGAAAGAAATCATCCTGGGGGAATCGGTTGTTGCAGAAATTACACCAACTTTCGCGTTTGAATTATTATCTCACATGAAAGGTGGACCTTCTATAGAAGTATTGCTGGACCTGGCTTTAGGTACTGATATCACCACAGCTAAAGCTGCCGCTGACGTATTGAAGACCCAGGTGTTCCTTTATGATGCGGATACGGACCGCTTAAGAGAAGCGTTTAAAAATGAAAACCCGATCGCTAGAGATATCCTGGAAAGCTATGCGAAAGCAGAGTTCTTTACAAAATTACCTGAAGTTCCTGAAGAGATCCAGATCGTAACTTTTATTGCCGGTGAAGGGGATATTTCTACAGATTTACTGTCCCCGGGCAACCAGGCGCACTCCCGCTCCGACCGTGAGTTACATGGTTTGTGCATGATCACCCCACAAGCGCAATTAGAGATCAAAGGGCTGCAGGAACAACACCCGGATAAGAGCGTCATGCTGATCGCAGAAAAAGGAACAATGGGTGTGGGCTCCTCCCGTATGTCCGGGGTGAATAACGTGGCGCTTTGGACCGGAAAACAAGCCAGTAAATATGTACCTTTTGTCAACATCGCTCCCATCGTAGGCGGTACCAACGGTATCTCCCCGATCTTCTTAACTACTGTAGATGTAACCGGTGGTATCGGTATTGACCTGAAAAACTGGGTGAAAAAAACAGATGAAGCTGGCAATGTCGTACGTAATGAAAACGGAGACCCGGTATTAGAAGAAGTATATTCTGTGGCTACCGGTACCGTACTTACGATCAATACAAAAACCAAGAAATTATATAAAGGCGAGCAAGAGCTTATTGATATCGCTAAAGCCTTGACGCCACAGAAAAAGGAATTTATCCGCGCAGGAGGTTCTTACGCCATCGTATTCGGTAAAAAGATCCAAACCGTGGCGGCCAAGATTTTAGGAATCGAACCTACCCCGGTATTTGCTCCTTCTAAAGAAATTTCCAATGAGGGCCAGGGCTTAACAGCTGTTGAAAAAATCTTTAACAGGAATGCTGTAGGTATTGCCCCGGGAACGGTATTACACGCCGGTTCAGATGTGCGCGTAGGAGTCAATATCGTGGGGTCCCAGGATACCACTGGCCTGATGACGGCACAGGAGCTGGAAGCCATGGCGGCTACCGTTATCTCCCCGATTGTTGACGGAGCTTATCAATCGGGTTGTCATACTGCCTCTGTATGGGATAAGAAAGCGCAGGCCAATATACCTAAACTAATGAAGTTTATGAATGACTTCGGCGTCATCACCGCACGTGATCCTAAAGGCGAGTATCATTCTATGACGGATGTAATCCATAAAGTACTGAATGATATCACGATTGACGAATGGGCCATCATTATCGGTGGTGATTCGCATACCAGGATGTCTAAAGGTGTGGCTTTCGGGGCGGATTCCGGTACCGTTGCCTTAGCTTTAGCTACCGGTGAGGCTTCTATGCCAATCCCCGAATCGGTAAAAGTAACCTTCAAAGGTGAAATGAAAGAACACATGGACTTCAGGGATGTGGTACACGCTACGCAATTACAAATGTTGCAGCAGTTTGACGGAGAGAATGTATTCCAGGGAAGAATTATCGAGGTGCACATCGGAACCTTGCTGGCCGACCAGGCCTTTACCTTCACCGACTGGACTGCAGAGATGAAAGCCAAAGCATCTATTTGTATTTCACAGGATGATACTTTAATCGAGTCCCTGGAAATCGCCAAAGGCCGTATCCAGATCATGATCGATAAGGGTATGGACAACAGCAGGCAGGTACTGCAAGGCCTGATCAATAAGGCGGACAAGCGCATCGCAGAAATCAAATCGGGTGAAAAGCCTGCATTGATGCCGGATGCCAACGCAAAATACTATGCTGAAGTGGTGGTAGACCTGGATGTGATCGATCAGCCGATGATCGCCGATCCGGATGTGAATAATATTGATGTATCTAAAAGATATACCCACGATACCATCCGCGAACTGTCTTATTATTCCGGTGATAAAAAAGTAGATCTTGGTTTTGTCGGTTCCTGTATGGTGCATAAAGGCGATTTGAAAATCGTTTCCCAGATGTTGAAGAATTTAGAGCAGCAGCAAGGCGAAGTTAAATTTAATGCGCCTTTGGTGGTAGCAGCGCCGACCTACAATATCATTGACGAATTGAAAGCAGAGGGAGATTGGGATATGCTGCAAAAATACTCCGGTTTCGAGTTCAACGACCTGTTGCCTAAGAATGCTGCGCGTACCGAATATGAAAACATCATGTACCTGGAGCGCCCGGGTTGTAACTTATGTATGGGTAACCAGGAGAAAGCAGCAAAAGGAGATACGGTAATGGCTACCTCTACCCGCCTGTTCCAGGGCCGCGTAGTGGAAGACTCCGATCGTAAAAAAGGAGAATCATTATTGGCATCTACACCGGTTGTCGTGCTGTCAGCGATCTTAGGAAGAATTCCCAGTATTGAAGAATATAAAGCGGCAGTGCAAGGGATCAACTTGACTAAGTTTGCCCCTGTTTCCACTAACTAATATTTATTTTTAATGGTAAAAGCGAGGCTATCTGATTGAAGGTAGCCTCGCTTTTTATTTAGAAATTATATAGCCTTTTTGTATTTTTAGAGATTATTAATTTAAACCATGTACAATATGAACAAAATCAACACTTTTTTACTCTTTATTTGTTGGTCTATCATAGCTTGCAATGCCCCTGTTTTTAGTGAAGAAGATCAGGCCCCCAATTTGAAAAACGAGGATACCATAAAACGTTTTTCTGCCCCAATAGACACTACCAAATGGGACCTAGTTCAGATACAAGACTATGTAAACTCAATAGATGAGCTTTCCATCAAAACAAATTGTGATTGCCTGGAAAAAATGTATGATTTAGAAATTTTTGCATACAGACTTTTTCCTGATAAAAAAGCT
>CAXYKQ010000091.1:0-4896 GCA_964277835.1 uncultured Edaphocola sp.
TCCATAACTATAGCGGTACCTTGCAGGCATTCATACTTTTCCATGACATCATGTAAGGCATGTTCTGCCACTTCCTGTACATCTATATCGATAGTGGAGATGATGTCGTGACCGTGAGTCGCCTCGATCTCAGACCCCGTCACCGGGACCCACTGACCACCGGCTCTATGCATTACCCGTGTACCCTGCCTTCCTGCTAAAGCAGTATCATAGCTGTTTTCCAGCCCAACCGTTTGGGCATTCTCCCGCCATAAGCCGATCGTCCTGTAACCGAGCATGCCATAAGGGTTCATGCGTTTCATTTTCGGTTCCGGCATAAATCCGCCTTTGTTCTTGGGTTTTTTAAACACCGGCAGATTCCTGATCTTCTGATATTGAAAGTAAGCTACATTATTCTTTAGGGTCCAGTATTTGGCTCCGGACTTGTAGCCGGCTTTCATTCGCTGTTTGAGTATATTGGCGGACTCATCACCTCCAATGATTCCTGCAACGGCTTCACAAACCGTATCTACATAATGGTAGAAGGTGTCCTTATTGATTACGGAAAGATCCATTTTCAAATCGAATTGCGGAATGGTGGCCGAAAGGATGCGTCCTTCTTCTGTATAAATATTTCCACGGTCCGGGAACAGCGTTTCATTACGGGTAAATTTTTCATTTGCCTTTTCCCGAAGTTCTTCTCCTTTTGTGATCTGTGTATGCGCGGCCTTGGCAATAATGGCAATACCGAAGAGCAATATAAGGGCAAAAGACAGGTTAGCCCGTCTTGATATATCCCTTTTTACACTTGATTTTTTTTGTTGCGCCACGGTTACTAATTATTGCTGGGGTTCTTTACTTTTTGAATATTTTTTTATTTCGAAAGCCGGCTTGTCTAAAGGGTGAATGCCCATTGCCGCAGTCTGGTCACTGATCTGTTTTTCAGACGTGTTGAAGATCAGGTTGGCTTGTGCATCTTTATAGCGCCATCTGACTTCTTCCAGTACTTTATTCTTTTTCTCGATCTCCCTGGAGATCGATACTCCTTTATTATTGTTAGAGATGTAAGCCAGGGCCAGTATGGCCAGGAAAATCAAAAAAGGAACATTCAATACCACACCCTTATAGGAGATACTATCGAATCGTTCTTTAAAGACCTCCAGCCGGCTTTGTTTTTTTATCTCTTCCATATTACTTACTATTTTCATAAACCGCTGTACGCAGCCGGGCACTTCGCGACCGGTTATTATGTTTCAATTCCTCTTCACCCGGAAGCACATCTTTCAAGGCCGTAAAAGGATTTTCTTCTGTCCTGCGGCCAAAAGCATCCGTCTGTATTTCCTCCAAAGTACCTTGCTTCATCATTTTTTTCACCAAGCGGTCTTCTAGGGAGTGAAAGGTAATAATGACTAACCTCCCATTCGGCTTTAAACAGGATTTCGTTTGCTCCAGGAAACTGCTCAATACACCCATCTCATTATTCACCTCTATTCTTAATGCCTGGAATACCTGTGCCAGGTAGCGGTTCGGCTTCCCTTTGATACAGCTGTCAATACGGTTCTTAAAATCTTCTATGGTTTGTATCGTACCGTTTTTTCTCTGTTCTACGATCGTCTTTGCCAATGTTCTCGCATTCCGCACCTCTCCATATACTTCAAACATTTTTTGCAGCTCATCTGCCGAATAATCGCGAATAACATCCGCTGCGGTGCGGTCCAGCCGATCATCCATTCTCATATCCAGCGGGGCATCAAAGCGGATTGAAAAACCACGGTCTGCCGTATCGAACTGGAACGAGCTCACGCCCAAATCTGCCAGTATGCCATCTACCCGCTGTGTTCCCAATAATCTCAGGAAGCGTTTGATGTATTGAAAATTTTCTTTCACTAATATAAAACGTGGATCATCGATCGCATTTTTCCAGGCATCTTTATCATGGTCAAAGGCAATCAGTTTGCCATGTTTGCCCAGTTTTTCCAATATAGCCCGGCTGTGCCCGCCACCGCCAAAAGTACAGTCCACGTAAACGCCATTAGGTTTGATATCTAATGCCGCTACGCTCTCTTCGAGCAATACTGATATATGGTGGTATTCCTGTTCCATTAGCTAAACAAATCATCGGTCAATTCAATATCTTCTTCTAAAGACTTCATATAAGCCTCTTTACGTGCCGCATCCCAGATCTCCACCTGGTCTCCCATCGCCCAGAAAACAATGTCTTTACTTAAACCGGCAGCATCCTGCAGGTTTTTCGGGATCAGGATCCTGTTGGCACTATCGACTTCAAGGGTACGGTAGCCGTCCAGGAACTGGCGTTTAAATTCCATGGCTTTAGCTTTCAGCGGGTTTAATCTTGCTAATTGTGCTTCTGCAATAGCCCATTGGGTTTCCGTATATAAGGTAAGGCTGCCAACTTTGGTAATTTTTACGTGGAAACGCGTTCTTTCGGCTTCCGGCAATTGCTTGCAGAAGTCTGCCGGGACGAGCAATCGTCCTTTTGCATCCATAGAAACCTTATATTCGCCGTAAATATTTGCCAAAACGGTCTGTTTTATCTTTTATGGTACAAAATAACACAATTTACCACAATTTACCACTTTGGAGTTATTGCCATCTTATCCACAAATGAAAAAGCTACAACTACTTGAAATTCAATAAATTAACAATTATTAAAATAGTTGTGCACAATTGAAATGTGGATAACATTCACAAAATTTAACATAAAAAACACGCGATTTTGCGTTAAAACATCAAAATGTGTTTAAAAATGGGCAGCCGGTGTAGAAAAGTGTCCCTTTCCCGTACGGAATGTTACATAGACAACACGCTGCAGCAAACACGCTTAAAGGTTATATAGTTCTTTATTACATTCCTTAAATGGGTTATATTAGCATATACTAAACTTATGCTATATGCTACATTTTTTCAAGACACAGGTCTTTTATCCTGTTTTAGATCTTCTTTTCCCAAAATATTGTATTGCCTGCGCCACACTCATCAGCGCTGAAGCCGGCTTCCTCTGCCTCTCCTGTAAACACACCCTACCTTACACGGACATGGAAAAGATGGAGGAGACCGCAGCTCAGGTAAGAATGCTCACCAGGCTCCCGGTACAATTCGCGGCCTCCTTGCTTTATTTCATTGACGCCGGTATGGTTCGGGGCATGCTGCATCAGCTTAAATACCATAACCGGCCGGAAATCGGCGTGTACCTGGGCGCGCTGTTGGCAGAGAAGTTTAGTGCCCAGCCCTGGTTCCAGTCCATTGACGCTATCGTACCTGTACCGCTCCATGCTGCTAAAAAGGCGAGGCGAGGTTATAACCAGTCCGATTGTATCGCGGAAGGCATTGCCCGTTACAGTCATAAACCGGTGCTGCTGAATGCGGTGGAACGAACCCGCAATACCAGCTCCCAAACAGATAAGAACAGGAAAGAAAGGATAGAAAATGTAGCGGATGCCTTTATGCTTCGCCGGCCAAGGCGGCTGGAGGGCAAACATATCCTGCTCGTGGATGATGTGCTGACGACCGGCGCCACGCTGGCCTCCTGTGGCGGGAGTATATTGTCGGGGGCCAACTGTACCTTGAGCATTGCTACTATAGCTATAGCCTACCACTAATCTGGCGGTATTGCTTATATTTGCGGACAATATTTCCAAGTATAATATGAAGACTATCCCGCAACATATCTCTATACACGAGATCCCTGATTTTTTAAATACGACCATTACCCTTTCCGAGGAGACTTTAAATAAAGTAAAAGCCAACAGGGCATTTTTAGATAAGAAGCTGAGTACCGGCCAAACCTATTATGGCATCAATACCGGCTTTGGCAGCCTGTGTAATGTACGCATCAGTGACGACCAGTTGAGCCAGTTGCAGCAAAACCTGGTTTGCTCTCATGCTACAGGTTTCGGAGACGCCGTACCGCAGGAGATCGTAAAGATCATGTTATTGTTGAAGATCATTGGTCTCGGGCAAGGTTTCAGCGGCATCCATGAGGACACGATCAACAGGCTGGTGTTCTTCTATAATGAAGACATTTTACCGGTAGTCTATGACCAGGGTTCCCTGGGCGCTTCGGGCGACCTGGCCCCCCTCGCTCATTTAAGCCTGCCTTTGATCGGGCAAGGAACGGTCTGGCATAAAGGGGAGCAAAAGCAAAGTATAGAGGTGTTAAAATCTTACCAATTGGAACCTTTAACCTTAAAAGCAAAAGAAGGGCTGGCGCTGCTTAACGGGACGCAATTCATGAGTAGCTATGCTGTCTATAATATGATAGAAAGCGAAAAGCTGATACAATGGGCGGATTATATTTCCGCGATGTCGCTGGATGCGTTCGACGGCAAAATTGAACCTTTCTCCCACCCGGTTCACCGCGTAAGGCCCCATAAAGGCCAGCTGCAAACGGCCGAAACGATAAGAACGATACTTGAGGGAAGCGCCATCCAGGCTATCCCTAAAGTACAAGTACAGGACCCTTACTCTTTCCGTTGCATCCCGCAGGTACATGGCGCTACTAAAGATGCGGCCCGTACTATCCGTGATGTTTTCGAGATCGAGATCAACTCGGTAACGGATAACCCGATTGTTTTTGAAGAAGAAGACCTGATCATCAGCGGTGGTAACTTCCATGGCCAGCCATTGGCCCTGAACCTGGATTTCCTGGCAATTGCAATGGCCGAATTAGGTAATATCTCTGAACGCAGGACCTATTTGCTGATCAGCGGGCAAAGAGCATTGCCGCCTTTCCTGGCAAAAGATGCGGGGTTAAACAGCGGTTTCATGATCGCCCAATACACGGCAGCGGCGATTGTAAGCCAGAGCAAGCAATATTGTACCCCGGCCTCTGTAGACAGCATCGTGAGCAGTAATGGCCAGGAGGATCACGTGAGCATGGGTGCGAACGCAGCTACC
>CAXYKQ010000092.1:0-7696 GCA_964277835.1 uncultured Edaphocola sp.
GAGCGGTAAACCGCAGCCTACCGGGGTATATGTTTACCAGATCAATGTTACCTACAAAGATGGTAATTCAGAGAAGTATACCGGTAATGTAACTTTACTGAGATAAGCAAATAGAATGTGACCTTATAGCAAACTATAATGGGTTCAGCTTTATAGTTGAACCCATTATTTTTTAGCGATTTATTGATGAGCATATAGGGTTATCGCAATATAAATCCTAAAATTTTAAACCTGATTTAATATAAAGCTATGATGAAAAAATCCTTTTTTTTGTTACTGGGACTTGTGTTTTTGTTGCTCGGACACAGAGCTGTTGCCAGCCACATCGCCGGCAGCCAGTTAACCTATAAATATATATCGAGTTCAGGCACTAATCATACTTATGAAGTAGAACTGATCATCTATGGAGACTGTGCCGGGAGCGCTTTTTATACCTTCGCTACAACCACTGCAGCAGGGTTGAATATTTATAATAACGGGACGCTTGTGACTACACAAAATTTGCCGAAGATAGCCGCAGAAAGTGATATCCTGGTGTCCCCGGTATGTCCGAGCCAGATCAACAGTACTACCTGTAACGGGGGTGTTTTACCCGGTATTAAGAAATTTACTTTCAGGGGCAATGTAGTATTGAGCGGAACCTCTGCCAACTGGAGATTCGCATTTGACAGTAATTTGATCGGGGTTCCCGGCTCCACCTCTGGCAGGAGTAATATAGCCGACAATATTGGTCCTAACACTACACTTTTTATTGCCGCTACGCTGAACAACGTAAACGGCCAGAATAATTCTCCGACCTTTACCTCCGATCCCACTCCCTTCTTTTGTAACAATGTACCTTCCTCCTTCAGCTTAGGCGCTGTGGATGTGGATAATGATGTGATGACCTACAGCCTGGAACCGGCCATAGCCGATGTTCAAGGTACGACCTTTGTCAATTATGTAGCTCCTTATACCGCTGCGGCCCCTTTGCCTGCAGCACCGGGTACTTTTGTGTTTAACCCGACTACCGGTGTGACGGATTTTACGCCGAACCAGTCCATGGAAGCCGTTGTGGTTAAAAAGGTAACCGAAAAACGCAATGGCGTGGAAGTAGGCACCTGCGCCCGGGAAATGATGTTTGTGATCATCAACGGATGTACGAACACCGCGCCCTCAACGCCGATCAACAATGTATCTAACGGTGAATTGCTTCCGGGTACCCCGACCAGTGTAGAATTTAAAGCCTGTGAAGCACAGCAGGTAAGCTTTACTTTTGATATTAACGTGGTAGATCCCCAGGGAGATAATATTTTAATCACTTCTACGAACTTACCGGCAGGAGCTACGCTGGATATCCAGAACAATAACACGACCAATCCTACTGCTATCTTTAACTGGAACTTAGCTACGGTGCCGGCAGGAACCTACCAGTTCTTTATCACCTTTAAAGACGATGGTTGCCCGATGTCAGTGGTTAAAACGGTTACTTATACCGTTTATGTACAGCAATTTAACGGTAACTTCAGTACAAATACCATTGTGCCTTGCCGTGATGACAGCAATGGGGTAGCCTGGATCCTGGCCGATCCTTCGGACACTGCCTTATATAAATATACCTGGATGGACCCGGCTTTCAATGTCCTGCAGGAAACAAACGGAAGGGTGCCGGGTGGAGATACTTTAAATAATTTATTGCCGGGCATCTACCTGGTGGACGCTGAGAATTACAAAGGATGTACAAGAAGATTTACAGTTACCCTTGACTCCCCGACTTATGTAGCTCATTTTGAAGCAGACAGTATTGTATGTGTGAATACGGTGGTGGCCTTCAACCCGAATTATGTTAACGCTGATTTTGTACAATGGGAATGGGACTTTGGTAACGGCACGACTTCGAATGTTCAGAACCCGGTGCTTCAATATCCTTTTGCAGGAACTTACCTGATCAAGTTTAAAGGAACTACAGATTTAGGTTGTGTAGACTCTTTCTCACAATGGATCACAGTTGATTCGGTAATGCAGCCTGAATTCTCCCTGGACAGGAACAGCATCTGTGTGGGTGAAAATGTGACTATCGCTACAGAATACGGCCTAAATGCACAAGCCGTGAACTGGACCTTCGGCGATGGCGGCCAGTTACAGACTGCTGCGTTGGCTAACGTGAGCTATGCTTACCCTGCGCCCGGCACTTACAATATAGATATGAGAGTAAGTTACCGTACCTGCCCTGATGTGACTTATACGAGGACGGTTACGGTTAATGACCATCCACGGGTATACCTGGGTCATGATACGGCGATCTGCTACCAGGGTAGCCCGATCCGGCTGCAGAATAATTATGCACCAATGGGAGGGGAGACATACAGCTGGAATACAGGAGTAACGACACCGTCTATTGATGTGACGAACCATGGTGTGTATGCCTTAACGGTTACGCGTAATGATTGTTCGACTACAGATAGTGTTACGGTCAATAAAGATTGTTACCTTAATCTTCCCAATGCCTTTACACCAAACGGTGATGGTGAGTCCGACTACTTCTTCCCGCGCAGTTTATTGTCCCGTGGCGTTACATCCTTTGATATGACGATTTTCAACAGGTGGGGTGAGCAGGTATTCTTTACCAACAGTACGAACGGCAGAGGCTGGGATGGTAACCTGAGCGGTAAACCGCAGCCTACCGGGGTATATGTTTACCAGATCAATGTTACCTACAAAGATGGTAATTCAGAGAAGTATACCGGTAACGTAACTTTGCTGAGATAAAATCTGATACCGAATATTAAAAGCATAAGGGTTTGGCGCGTAAGCCAAACCCTTATGCTTTTAATAGAAACACAATTAAATCCTGTACATTTGTCGTTCATATAATTTATAGGTATGATTTTTGAGAATGCACAACGTTATTTTTCCTACCAGGAATTTTTAGCTTATGCGGCTGAAGAAGTGGCATTGAATGAGCGTAATCCTGGGCGTATAGCCGATCCGAAATACGCACATTATACAAAACTCAATTTCCAGCGCATGAAACGTTGGGATAAGACCTTTGAACCGGATGCGCAAATAGTGGAACAGATAAAGCGAGCAACACCACAGGAATGGTGGGTGATCACGGAAGCCTGGTGTGGGGACAGCGCCCAGAACTTGCCCGTCATCGCAGCACTGGCCGCAGCCTCCGGGACTTCTTTACGCATCGTTTTGAGAGATGAACATCCTGAAATTATGGCACAGTATTTAACCAAGGGTACCAAAAGCATTCCGATATTAGTAAGCTTTGATAAAGAAGCAAATGAACTTTTCAGATGGGGCCCCAGACCGGCAGCAGCACAAAGACTTATGGAAGACTGGAAAGCACATCCCGCGGGGAGGGACTTTGAAGCGTTTGAGCTGGAGATGCATCGCTGGTATACCGATAATAAAGGAAGAGATACGCAAGCCGAATTATCGGAGCTTCTTTAAACGAATGTTTGTGGAATTACAGCAGCCAAGCCGTCTTTAGAGGAAAGTATTTGAGTAAAACCCCGGGTAACATTGAAGCATAAAATACAACACATTTCAGAGACAGGTTTGCTGGCCCTTTATTACAAGGAGCGGGACAATGTTTATGTAGGAGAGTTGCTGAGCCGTTATACCTTACGGTTGTTCGGGGTATGTATGAAATACCTTAAAGAGGAAGAAGATGCCAGGGACATGGTACAGCAGGTGTTTGAGAAAGTACTGGCGGAACTGGGAAAGTACCAGATCGATAATTTTGGCGGCTGGTTGTACCGCATAGCCCAGAATGCGTGTATTTCCCAAATAAGGGGACAAAAGCAGTTTGTGGCCGCTGAAAACCTTATTTACGTACCTGCCGATAAAGAGACAGATCCGCAACAGTTTTGGGAGCAGGAAAAACAACATGAGCGTTTACACCTTGCCCTGGATCAGCTGAAGGCCGGCCAGAAAATCTGTGTATCTTTGTTTTTTCTTCAGAAAATGAGCTATCAGCAGATAGCGGAGCAACACCAGTACGACATTAAAGAAGTAAAAAGTCATATCCAAAATGGCAAGCGTAATTTACGCCTGATTATGGAGCAAATGGAAAAAGCAGAAAATGTCAAAAAATAAAGGATTTAATAAAAAAGTAAGGTCCGATGAGGAGGATGCACTTTGGGAATATGTCTCCGGGCAGCTTCCTGCGGATAAAGCGCATGATTATGAACGGGAGCATATAGACGATCCGTTCTGGAATGACGCGGCAGAGGGCCTGGCGGCAATCAAAGATCCGGCTTTAGTGAAAAAAATGCAGTTGCAGCTACAACAACAAATCCTTAGCCAGACACAATCCCGGAAAGAAAAGCGGAGGCGAAATTTTCAACCCTCCAGCCTCTTAGCTGTATTTGTACTATTAACCCTGGTGGTACTTCTTTACCTGGTGTTCGTTTACCTGAAATGATAAGCGTACTCATAATAATAAAGAAAGCGGTGTTTCCTTTTGATAGAAACACCGCTTTCTTACTAAGAAAAAATCTTATTTCTTCCGGTAATAAATTTTGTCGTTGTTGTACTCGTTGATCGATTGTAAAACCGGGTTGGCCATACGCTCATAAAAACGGGAAATTTCGATTTGCTCTTTATTTTCGTGTACCTCTTCTAAAGTATCGGTATGGTTAGCAAAATCTTCCAGTTTACGATGTAATTCTTCTTTCATCGTGATATTGATTTGATTGGCACGCTTGGCAATAATTGCGATAGATTCGTAGATGTTGCCAGTTTTTTCTTTCATGGCAGCGACATCACGAGTTTCAATCAAAGGATTCAAAGAAGAAACCAGCTTTTTAGTTGTGCTCATTATTTTTACGAATTTTAATAATTTGTTGATTAGCTGCAGCTACCAGGGGCGCTGCATTTTTAACGTATTGTGATTGCGGATAGAGATCCTGTAATGTTTTATAAGAGTCGAGCATGTCGTTATAACGCTCTTCCTGTTTATCCGTACGGCTGCCTTTGGCAAAATTATAATCAGAACGTACGATCATGTAGTGGTAATAATCCGCGTTCATTGACTCCGGGTACTCATCAATAGTACTTTTGTAAGCTACCTTTGCTGCGCGATATTCCTGCATATCGAAGTACAGCTTAGCGGCGCTGGCCTCTTTAAGCTCCAGGCGTTGCCGGCATTCGTCGATATATTTATTTACTTCCGGTGTAAACGGGGAGTTTTTATACATGGAGGTAAATGTATATAAGGCCGACATGGCTTTTATCGTACTGGATTGGTCCATGGTATATTTCGGGGCATCAATGTACAAGCTTTTGGCGAACATAAATTCAGCTTCCTCCGCTCTCTTGCTGGTCGGGAAATTATCTACAAAGGTCCTGAACTGGTAAGAGGAGCTTAAATAATCTTTCGTGTTATAGAAGCTGTAAGCATATCGGTAGAGTAGCTCTTCGTAATTTTTAGTACCTCTCACTACCGGTAATAGAGTAGCATAAAGCCCGTTGGCTTTATACCAGGACTTCTGATCGTAATACTCATTCGCTTTTGTGAGTCTCTTGTTAGGATCAGTTTCCTTTAAATAAGACTCATACCCCTTACAGGAGCTGAATAACGTTACAGATAATAATGATGCGAATAAAATAAATCTGCGCATAAGACTTGCAAAAGTACGATTTTTGTTGGATTAAATAAATTATTATTTTTTTACTGTTTGTAATTGTAGCGACAATTCTGACAGATTTTTTAATAAAACGTGTTTTTTTCAAAGAATTGTATATATTTGCGCTCCTTATGCGGCGGTGGCGAAACTGGTAGACGCGCAACGTTGAGGTCGTTGTGTCCGAAAGGACATGGGAGTTCGAATCTCCTCTGCCGCACTTGATTACATTCATTAGAAATGTATAAAATCCTCTAAAACTCAATACAGGCTTATCTTTCCAAAGGTAAGCCTGTATTGTTATTTGCTGGTGTAATCGTCGAAAAGCAGGGACAACAATCAATGGTGAAGTGCAAAAAAATGAAAAAGAAATTATATTGACGGTGTGAATAGTTGTTCCGCTGAACAAACACTAAAAAGTATCAGTACTTGTTCAATAATCGACGCTCAACTTAACATTTTAATAGTAAAAATTAGGGAATTCCCGTATTTTCTCATTCAGGCTGTAAATATACTTTTGGGCTTCACTAAATCCATTGAGATGAAAAAAAGTATTTTAATGTTTTCCGTTTTAGGCGCGGTCCTCGTTACCGCTTGTAAAAAGGAAAACCACCCTGAAATCCAGCCTAAAGCACCAAATACCAAGTTAATGAATGGAAACTTATTCATTTCCCGATGACAGTTTCTATGTAACACAGGCAGAAGTGGTAGGTATTGCTGAAAAATATACTGCCGCAACTTTTATGAACGGTGTAGTGAATACTGCAACCAAACGTGAAATAGAGGATGTTTATCCTGTCTTAGACCGTAAAGGACAACCTGGTTTTTATATTGTCAATTATTCAGGTGGAGAAGGTACCATTATATTTTCTGCCGATTATAGATTTGAGCCGATTGTTTATTTTAGTACAAGCGGGCGTCTGAAATCTACGGACACCTTGCCTAATTCATTCCATAACATGCTTAATGTTTATATGAAGAAGATAGAAGCATTAAGGTACGACCGGGATGAAATAGATGTAACTACCTATATGGCACAATACAATGCGGGTGTTCAGGGATGGTCATACCTTTAATATATTTGAAAAATGTTGTTTACATCCATCAGATAACATAAGAGTACCCGGCTGGGATCCCTGTGCTAATTTTAATTATCCACCACCTTATATTATTGAGCCATTAATAACTACAAGATGGAGACAAGGTGATCCTTATAACAGAATGTTGCCACCGCTTACTAACGTTAATTGTTATGGGCAACTTCCATGGGTAGGTTGTGTCGCTATTGCTGTTGGTCAGGTGGTGAGGTATACACAACCCACCACCATATACAATTATAATTATAATCAAATGCCCGATGTGGTATTTGCTTTTAATCCACCAGGTGAAGTAGAGCGTTTGCTGCAAAGGGCACATAGTGCCACGGCCCAAGTTACTACCTGCGCTTACACTTCATCAACAACAGTCAGTGCCCGTCAAACATTAAATAACATTTTTAATATCCCATCAGCCAAACGTGATGGTTCTATTAGTTCTAACTCTAATACAGTAAAAGCTACCATGATCCAGCAACTGGAAAATGGCTGGCCGATGATCCTGGGCGGCACTACCGGAACTGGTGGGGCGGTATCTTTCCCTTCTTTGGCACAGGCGCATTCCTGGGTATGCGATGGGTACCGACACGAGCGGTACTGCACCTATACCACTTCATATTTCCACATGAACTGGGGCTGGGGATGGAACGTTGCTGCTGGTTGGTGCTTATGGAATAACTGGACGCCACAGGGTGAAACCGGAGAATATGACTTATTTTTGAGTATGGTTTACGATATTTATAACTAAAAATACAAAAATGAAATTATTACAATATTTAATGTCAGCAGGTGCAGCAGGTTTAATTCTGATGGGTTTAATTTCATGTAACCCTAAAAAGAAATGTTACACACAAGGAAATGGAGATACATTTGATTTGATCCTCTTAAATTCAGATGGAACCCAAATTTCCGATTTCGGTACAAGAGATATAAGGTTCTATTACAAAAAGACAGGTGGTGGAACGGATACTCTAACTACCGATC
>CAXYKQ010000093.1:0-3421 GCA_964277835.1 uncultured Edaphocola sp.
TCCGCCGCCTCTTTAAATTTTTCCTCCGCTTCTGTATCTCCAGGATTTCTGTCCGGGTGATATTGTAAAGCGAGTTTACGGTAGGCTTTTTTAATCTCCTCGCCGGATGCACTCTTGCTCACGCTCAGTACTTCGTAATAATCTCTTTTTGTCATTTTAAGCAATTAATAATTTAGGATGATTATTTTCCAACTACCACCTTAGCATGGCGAATCAGTTTATCATTTAAGAAATATCCTTTTTGTAACTCATCAATCACTTTACCTTCCATATCCGGTGTCGGTGCAGGGATTTCCGTGATGGCTTCATGGAATTCCACGTCAAAATCTGCATTTTTAGTGTCCATCGCCTTTAAACCTTTGTTTTCCAAGGTTCTCTTTAATTTATTGAAAACTAATGTTGTACCGCTTTTAATTTGCGCTAGGTCTTCCGTTTTTTCCATTTGTTCCGCAGCGCGGTCCATATCGTCGATCACTTCCAGGAGTTCCGTAATGAGATCCTTGCCCGCAGTTTGGATCAATTCAATACGCTCTTTGGCATTGCGCTTCCTGAAATTGTCAAATTCTGCAACCTGTCTTAAATATTTATCCTTCATCTCTGCCAATTCGGCTTGACATTGCTCTAATGCTGACATTTGTTCTTCCGCATTAGGGCTCATTTCATTATTACTCTGCTCCTCTATAGGCTGTTCCTGCTCGTTATTCAAGTTGGTTTCCTGTGTATTCATATCTTAAAGTGTATTTGATCAAATATTATATCCATTTACAGTTCAAATTAATTGCCAAACCCAATTTTTTGCCAAAATGGCAAGTCAATGATAAAATTCGCTCATTTTTGTCTCTGTATAAATAGGCAGTTTCGATCAATGCTGGCTAAAATCAACCTTTTGTTCGGTCGCAAGCAACAGTCGGGAAAGGCTATTTACTGTTTTCCCATAGACCAGGTCTGTAGATTCTCTTTACGCAAGATCTATAAGGCTCAAATCATCGCTTTCCGATAGGCTTATCATTCATGGCTAGCCCTGTAAAATCATGCGTAAAAATAATTTAGTGAGTACGATGCGATCATTCCACTTACCTTTGCAGCCGTGCGGCGGCTTCTTATTATATTTTTATTCCTGCTCTATGCTTTCGGAGCGAATGCCCAAACGTATTTTTGTGTAGATAGCATTATTTTTGAAGGCGACTTTCGGACCAGGCTTTCTCTATTAACCCGGGAATTGAATTTTAAAGAAAAAGATTGTATTCCGTCAGATTCACTCAAGCAATACCTGCAACTTGCAGAAAAAAGATTGTTCAATACGCAGTTGTTCAATAAAGTCAAGGCGGACACTTTAATACTTTCCGGGCAGCAGCTTGTCCGGTTTTACCTGGATGAACGCTTCCCGGTTTTCCCAAAACCCAACCTCGAATTTGCCGACCGCAATTTCAACGTGTGGTGGCAGGAGCAAGGAGCAAAACTGAACCGTTTGAATATCGGCCTGGGTCTCGTTCACCAGAATGTAAGGGGCCGCAGGGAGCAGTTAGGAGTCGAAGGCCAGATCGGCTATACCCGTAAATTTGCTTTGAGCTATAATATGCCTTTCCTGGACCGGCAGCAAAAGCATGGTATCGGGGCATCAATAGCGGTATTTCATAATATGGAAGTCGCTTACAAAACTGAATACAATAAACTGCTTTTTAAGCGTTTCGAAGACAAGCCGGCTTTCCGGCAGACCGCCTTCGCTTTATGGTACAATTTCCGGCCTGCTTTTGCCACAAATCATAATTTCCAACTTAGCCTTACGCGTCTGTCGATCCATGACAGCATCGCTGAGCGGCTGAACCCTAATTATTTAGGTAACGGAAACTCAAGTGCTACGGTGATAGGCTTTAGTTACCGGGTTGATTACAATGGAGTGGATAACTGGAACTACCCGCTGGAAGGTTTCCGCACCATAGGCTCTGTGAGCGCCGCCTACCAGGTTGGCGCTAAATTACTTCCTTCGGTACACTGGCAGGCCGACTGGTACCAGCAAGTGGCACCTAAATGGTATTATAATTTTATTATCAGGGGCCGTATGGCATTTGGTAAAGGTTTGCCCTATTATCTTCAAAAGAATATGGGTTATGACTTTGACGAGATGCGCGGTTATGAATATTTTGTGCATGACGGTACTTTTTTCAATATCCTGCGGGGAAACCTGAAGTATAAACTGGTCGACCGGCAATTGAAACTACCTATCCGGTATTTCCGCTATATCCCTATAAGAATCTTTGCCAAGGGCTACAGCGACCTGGGTTATACGTTTGCCGAGCAGGTAGGGACCAATACCTTAACTAACAAATTGCTATATAGTTACGGAATCGGCTTAGATATAGTAACTTTATACGATATTCGCATACGATTAGAGTACTCCATTAACGCCAACGGTTTAAGTGGTTTATACTTGCATAAGTCCGGAGAATAGCCGTAAAAAATTATTTTTAGTGAAAATAGCTTTATATAACAGGGTTTTTGAAGATACAGATATTCCCTTTTTTGACTATTTGTTTAACATCCTGGAAGAACAGCAGATCAATATTGTTTTATTTAAAGAGTTTAAAGAGCAACTGGCCCCACATATTGAGCTGCCGGAGGCACTTGAATGCTTTACCGATCATACTGACCTGGGTAAAGATGTGGACATAATGCTGAGCCTGGGCGGCGACGGTACCATGCTGGACACAGTCTGCTTTGTGTATAATTCCAATATCCCTACCCTCGGCGTCAACCTGGGGCGTTTAGGCTTCCTGGCAGATGTGAGTAAGGAAGAGATCGCTTTTGCGATCAGGGCTTTGAAACTGGGCTCTTATTCTGTTGAAGAACGCAGCCTGATCCACCTGGACTCAAATGTGGACCTTTTCGGACCTTATCCTTTTGCTTTAAATGAATTTACCATTCATAGAAAAGATTCTTCTTCTATGATCAAGATCCACACCTTTATCAATGGCGACTTCCTGAATACCTATTGGGCAGACGGACTGATCGTAGCTACGCCTACCGGATCTACCGGCTATTCTTTAAGTTGTAACGGACCTATCGTTTTTCCCACCGCCGAGAATTTTATTATTACGCCGGTAGCGCCACATAACCTGAACATCCGGCCGATCATTGTTTCCGACAGTTCTATTATCTCTTTTGAGGTAGAAGGGCGTACCGATCAGTTTTTGTGCACCCTGGATTCCCGTGTGGCAACTATCACCGATAAGGTACAACTGGCGGTAAAAAAGGAACATTTCGGGTTTAAACTGATCCGCTTGGATGAACATGATTTCTTACAAACCCTGCGCCAAAAACTGTATTGGGGCGCGGATAGCAGAAATTAGGTGAAATTATTTTTATCCATCACAGAATATTGTATTTTTGAACACTTATAAAAACTAAAAAAAGCAAATAGCAT
>CAXYKQ010000094.1:0-14611 GCA_964277835.1 uncultured Edaphocola sp.
TAAACTTTAGGTTTAAAATAAAATCTTAAATTGACCGGATAAGGATTATAGCATTGTTAAAGTGTGCCTGCTTCGGGATGGGGCTCTGTAATTACTTTACTTTTGCAAAAGTTTGATTACTAAAATAAAAAGGATAAGATGACGAACTACAGGATAATTATGCTGGTGATATTCCTGCTTGCGGGAACCAGGAACGTTCATGCCCAGAAAACGGGATTCTCGGCTATGAGCAATACTGCCGCGCTGCAGCAGGCCCTGGCTAAAAATGCGCAGGTTACCCAAACTATCAGCAGCGATTTTAACCAGGTTAAAAATATGAAGATGCTGAATGATAAGGTGAGTTCCAAAGGTAAATTCTATTATAAACAATCGGATAAAGTCAGGATTGAGTACACCAGTCCCTTTAGCTACCTGCTGGTGATGAACAGTGGCATGATCGCCGTGAAGGAAAACGGTAAAGTGTCTAAGATCAACACGCGGAATAGCCTGACGATGCAATCGGTAAATAAGATCATGATGGACTGTATGCGCGGAACAGTGTTCGGTAATAAGGATTTCAGCGTAAACGCTTATGCCTCGTCAGGACAATACCTGTTAACGCTGACGCCTCAGAGCAGTGCGGTAAAAGGTTTATTTAAAAATATTGATGTTTATATTAATAAATCCGACAACCAGGTCACTAAATTGGTTATGACGGAGAACGGCGGCGATAATACCGTTATGACATTTAGCAACCGGAAATTAAACAGTAATCTTGCAGATGCGTTATTTTCTGTTCGTTAGTATTTTAATCCTGGGAATTGGCTGTGCGCCCAGGCCGTATAAAGGCCTGGAGCGGAAGGAAGATAATAGCTCCCTGCATTTGCAGGCCGGTGTTTATGCCCCCAGATTTGAAAAGGTCTTGTACAATTGCCGGGTCCGCGGGAAAACACCTTTAGGCAAGTGCTTCAGCCTTTCAGGGCTTTTATTCTTCAAGCAGTTTGCCGACGGAAGTGAACGGGTAGTTTTCCAGAATCAAATGGGAATAACTTATTTTGATTTTGGCTGGGATCCGCAAGGTGATTTTAAGGTATACCAGGTAATCGCGCAAATGGATAAGCCCGCTTTGGTAAAAACGCTCAAAAAAGATATTGAACTGCTATTGTTCAAAAACCTTAATCCCGTTTCCAGTGGTGTATTTATGGATGCCGCCGGCAGGGAATATCTGCGTTTTGAGTTCAAGGGAAAAGGCTTTGTCTATTATATTTTCGAAAAATCAAATATTGTGGGCATTGAAAACGCGGATGAAAAACGCAAAGTAGTGGTAATGGCATTAAACGAAGCAAATGGCGCCAACACTTTTGCGCAGCAGATTACCATGAAGCACCTGCGCGCTAATTTTACCATCGACTTGACCAAAATTCAAGAAGTAAACAACCCCGAAACAGATGCTACAGAAGAGTGATTTTTTTGCCCTGGAAAGTATGATCCACGATGAAGCAGGTATAACCGCCTTATTACATATTAATCCTGCCCATCCGATCTTCAAGGGTCATTTCCCGGGACAGCCGGTAGTACCCGGAGTGTGTATGCTGCAACTGATCAAAGAAGTGGCAGAAACGGCACTAGGCAGGGCTTTATTCCTGAAGCGGGTAGAACAGGTGAAATACCTCCAGGTTTTAGTCCCGGCCTATCAAAAAGATATAATGCTCCGTATGGAATGGAAACCGGGCTTAGCATTTACTGCCAGCCTTGAAGAAGGGATGCAAACCATCATGAAAATGAAGGGTGTATTTGAATAGTTGCATTTTATCGAAAATAATCAGCAATATTTTGTCGGGCCTGATAGCTTTATTATCTTAGCCGAAATTTTTTTTAATATGAATACATACAATAATGATCCGTCTATTACGGACCCCTATGCCGCGCAACATCCGTCCCAAAGAAAGGATTTGCCTAACGCAACTGCAGTATTGGTCTTGGGCATCATTTCTATAGTGGGCTGTTTTTGTTACGGATTGGTAGGGTTGATCACTGGCATCATCGCCCTGGTATTGGCCAAGAAAGACCGGGCTCGCTATAATATTAATAATAACATGTACACCGAAAATTCAGTGAAAAATCTGAATGCCGGGAGGGTTTGCGCGATTATAGGTACCTCCTTGTCCAGCGTGTATGTATTGATCGTTATTGCTTATTTATCTTTTATCGGAACTGCGATCTTAAGCAATCCTGCTATTTTTATGAACAGATAATACAATGATCATTGATTGGCTTAATGAACACCTTTTGCCCTGCAGCATCAAGGCGGTCACCGGTTTTGACTGCCCGGGTTGCGGTTTTCAAAGATCATTTATAGCCCTGCTTAAAGGAGAGATCGGCGCAAGTGTGCAATTGTACCCTGCTTTAATGTTCCAGTTGAGTACTTTTATATTTACGCTGTTGCATTTGATCTTTAAATTTAAGCATGGAGCAGCGATCATAAAATGGCTTTTCATTTTGAGTACTATAATTACTCTTGCCGCGTATTTTTATAAGTTGGCTCCTATATAAGCGGAAGACTGAATTTTAGTCTCCCGCTTATATAGGAGCAATTTAAGTTACATTTAGGTCTATCCGGACGAAAATTTTTCTTAGATGCTTATTTTCCACGTCCCTGGAACAATACGATAAGGGTGAATATCATGATCTTAAAGTCCAGCATCAGGGAGCAGTTTTCCACATAAAGCAGGTCATACTTCATGCGTTCTACCATCTGATCTACATTTTCTGCATAACCGAATTTTACCATGCCCCAGGAAGTGATGCCCGGCTTGACCCGGTGCAGGTACTTGTAATGCGGGTGATTTTCACTGATGATATCAATGAAATGCTTACGCTCCGGTCTTGGACCTACCAAAGACATTTCTCCTTTAAGCACATTATAAAACTGGGGTAATTCATCAAAACGCCATTTGCGCATGATGCGTCCCCAGGGGGTTATCCTTGGATCTCTGTCACTTGAAAGCGCAGGCCCCTGTGCTTCAGAATCCATATACATGGAGCGGAATTTGATGATTTTAAAGGGTTTGCCACTCAAACCGATCCTTTCCTGGAAGTAGAATATAGGGCCTGAGGAAGAGCGGCGTACCATTATCGCGTTCAACAGGTACACGGGGCTCAGCAGGAACAGGGCAAATGAAGACGCGCCTATATCAATAGTCCTTTTGATCACTTTCTGCCAGTCAGGGATCAACTCCGGGGAGATGCTGAGCATTACATTGTCAAATACATTGGAGGTACGTACCATGCCGGAAATGATATCATATAATTCCGGCATAACCTTAACTTCCACTTGCTTGTAGCTTAATTTTACCAGTATCGATTCGATGAGCTTACGCTCAGAGGTGTCCAGAGCGAGCACAACCTGGTCTACTTCGTAGCAATCTATAACGGATTCAATATCATCAAGTTCACCCAGGTAAGGAAGATCGGAAATCTGCTGCTCCGGGGCCAGCTGCTGGCTGCTGGGACTTACCAGTCCTACCACCTTATAGCCTGCAGTTTTAGGAGTATTGTTGATCTTGTAAAAGACATCTGCAGCCTTACCATTGTTGCCAACAATGATGGTATTAAACCAGACGTTTTTATTCTTTAATTGTTTTTTGGTCCTGCTCAGGAAAATACTCCTGCAAGATACCAGGATGCCGAAGTGTACCAGGAAGTACCAGGAAGTAATCTCAAAAAAATACTTGAAGCTACCGGTATCGTCCGCGAAAACAAACAAACCTATAATCGTAACCCCAATAAAAGAAGAGATGACACTACGGAAAGCCTCCCTGAGCCTTGATTTTTTATAGACATTAAAATAGGTACCTGAAAGGGTGTAAATGGCCAGCCAGAATAGCGGGATTGCCAGCAGGATGATTACATAATCACGTGCAGTAAACCGGTCGCTGTAATAAATGTCTGGAAATTTTACTTTAAGTACTTCGTGGCGGTGCAGCCAAAAGATCAACCAGGCTATCATTGCGGTGATAACATCAATTAGGATCAATTGTAATTTCGCTGACGTCCGTTTTTTTCTAATATCCAAAGCTATTATGCCTCAATTTGGTTTAAGATGTCTTTTGTGAGCTCTACTGTATTCAAGGCGTCAAAGATAGTAACTTTAGTGGCTATCTTTTCAAGTGAATTATGAATAAAGTCCTCCAATGCACTTATAACGCAATTCTGATCGAAAATATCATTCGGGGCGCTGTTGTTTTTTGACCATAAGATCAATTTTTGCTGGTCCTCATTGTAGAGGCAGCTTATTTGTTCTTCTATCAATGCATTGATGTTTATCGTACAATTGCCTACAGAACGGTTGTCGAACTGGATGCGGAAGTTAAGCAGCGCATGCTCAATGCCATTTACAGGCAGTGAAAAAGCGGCTATCCTTTTTATAGGAGCATGGGCCAGGAAGGAGAGGAGATCTACATGATTGTTGACCAACGCCAGCCATTTGCTGTACGTAACCGGTTGGTTTTCGGTAAGTGAAATAACGGACTCCAGGAACTTAAAAACGTATTCGCTGTTGGCTGCAATATCTTCCTGAAACCTCAGGTAAAGGCCTGGCTGGCATTTAATGCCCGACTCTTTTACCAGCAGGCTGCACTGTCTCAGTTGCTCTAAGGAGAGCACAAAGGGATTGGCAAAAAAAACGTCCTTGTGCGCTTTCGCCGCTTTCAGAAAATATTCGTACAAACGCGGCGATTCATCAATAAGATCTATAAAATCACTTTGGGCGATCAATTCATCAATATCCTCGAGATTGACGAATCCCTGATCGGACTGCAGGCTTTCAGGATTGTTAAAACATAAGAAAGTAAAGCAGCAACACGGGATTTGTTGCCACAGGGCCATGCGCTGCTGCATAGCTGCAGGAGCACCTATTATGCCGATAGTGATTGATATATTTGATGTATACTTCAGATCAGGTCAGGTAATTGATTCGCAAAATAATTTATCTGGACGGAATCTGATCTTTACAGGATTAAAAGTTATGCCCATTTCCACATTATTGGATGAGTGATTCATCTTTTAAGCTGGTATATTTATTATCTGCGATAATGATATGATCCAGCAATTCAATATCCATCAACTTAGCAGCTTGTTTGATCTTGTTGGTGAGCTGTATATCCGATTGGGACGCTTTTGGGTTGCCCGAAGGGTGGTTGTGGCCCAATATCAGCTTACTGGAGAGCTGATGCAAGGCATTACGCAGGATTACTTTAACGTCTACTATCGTTGCGGAAAGGCTGCCATGGCTGATGAATTCATAGCTGATCAGTTTATTGGCATGGTTAAGGTATAGCACGCAGAATTTTTCGGTTTCAAAATCCTGCATAAGCGGGATCAGGAATTGAGCGGCCTCCTTACTGCTGCTGAATTTCTTGCGTTCCAGGATATCAGAGATTTGCCTGCGCCTGCCGAGTTCCATTGCCGCAGTCAGTACAACGGCTTTGGCAAGTCCTATACCTTTAATTTGTTGGAGTTGCTTCAGGTTAAATTTACTTAGTTTATGCAGGTTATTTTCTGCAATGTCCATGATCTCTCTGCCCAGGTCGATTGCAGATTTATTCACCGATCCTGTTCCTAAAAGGATACCGATCAGTTCGGCATCGGACAATGCTGTTGCGCCTTTGTTCAGCATTTTCTCGCGGGGTTTATCGTCAGAAGCCCAGTTTTTGATGGATTTATTGAGTGACATTGGTATTGTTTTAGCGATTGGTTGAATATAGTGGTGGTCAGGGTCGGTTCAGGCCAACTTGTATCTTTTGCCGGGCAGGGAAATGATGGCGTTCATGAACTCCAATTGTAAGAGCAAACTGGCCAGGCCGGAGCTGTTCATCCCGGATTTGATCTGCAGCTCATCTATATGAACAGTTTCTTTTTGTTCGATAAGTTGCAGCAAAGCTTGTTCTTCTTCTGAAAATGTTTCAAATAACCGGGACTGTATACCGGGAATTTGTTTCTTTTTCTGTTCTGTCCAGTTCAGGAAAGAAGCGATATCGTCACCCTCTGTTATCAATTGCGCAATGTTTGTCTTTATCAGGTAATTACAACCTGCAGAACGTGGATCGTTATACCTGCCGGGAAGGGCAAATACTTCCCTGTTGTAATTTAAGGCCAGTTTTGCGGTGATCATCGCCCCGCCTTTAATATCCGTTTCGATCACGATTGTTGCCTCGGCCATACCTGCGACGATCCGGTTGCGCGCCGGGAAATTTTGTTTTTTGGGCTCGGTTCCGAAAGGATATTCCGACAGGATGCCGCCATTTTGGATCATTCTATCTACTGTTTGGCTATGTGGGGCCGGGTAGACCTGGTCCAGTCCATGTGCGAGTACGGCCAATGTAGGAAGACCGGCCGAGAGGGCTGCCTTGTGAGCGATGATATCAATGCCGTAGGCCAGGCCACTGATCACAAACACGCCATAGTTTTTGAGCGCCTCTATCAGTTCTTCCGTAAACTGTTTGCCTTGTGAAGTATTGCGCCTTGAGCCGACAACCGCGACGGGTCTCTCCCGATTTAAATCCAGGTTTCCTTTCGAAAAGAGAATATAGGGAGCGTCATGGATCTGTTTAAGTCTTTCCGGATAGCTCGCTGCAAGGATGCTGTGTACAGCTATCCCCTTATGCTCCATGAAGCGCATTTCTTTTTCAATGGTCCGGGTATTAAAACCTTTCCTGATCCCGTTTATGCGGGACTGGTCAATGCCTTCGACAAATTTCAGATCTCTTGCGGTAGCCTGGAATAAGGCTTTCGCAGAGCCGAAATGCAGGAGCAGCTTCCGGGCAAGGATATCACCAATACCTTCGACCTGGGACAAGCCCAACAGATAATATATTTCTTCTTCCATAGGGTGTAGATTAGGAAAATAAGAAATGGAGTTAATGTATTTTAGGGTAAGCGGCTGAACTTACTTAAATAATAGTAAGCGTAAAAGCACCGGGTTATTCTTTCTTTTGAAAAAGCCATTTGGGAGGATCGGTATCGTTGCAGCTATCCTTCCTGGCCCGCGCCTCATGTACACAGCCGAAGAAAGGGTTAAAAATTTTTATGCCTTGTTGCGAAATAGCGTTGAGATAGCTATAGCAACAGGAGGTAGGTTCCAATTGCCTGGATTTCATAGAGGTATTTTTATGCTAATTTAAGCATAAATAATATATTATTCTAATGAGTTGGCCGGCTAAATTAAAGTTTTGATGCAGGGACATGAAAAAAGCCCGCTAGAGAGCGGGCTTTTAAATATATTGAGGATTATTTTTTTATTACATCTGCCATTGTTTTACCAATATCAGCAGGGCTGGCAACAACATGGATGCCACATTCACCCATGATTTTCATTTTAGCAGCAGCAGTATCATCAGCACCGCCGATGATAGCGCCGGCATGGCCCATACGACGTCCCGGAGGCGCCGTCTGACCAGCGATGAAACCAACAACTGGTTTGCGCATATTGTCTTTTAACCATTTTGCCGCTTCTGCTTCCATGTTACCACCGATCTCACCGATCATGATAATGCCTTCTGTTTCCGGATCGTTCATCAGCATTTCTACGGCCTCTTTAGTCGTGGTGCCGATGATCGGGTCACCACCGATACCGATCGCTGTAGAAACACCTAAGCCGGCTTTTACCACCTGGTCAGCAGCTTCATAAGTCAAAGTCCCCGATTTAGATACGATACCGATTTTACCTTTTTCAAAAACGAAGCCCGGCATAATGCCCACTTTCGCTTCTCCCGCAGTTATGACGCCGGGACAGTTAGGGCCGATCAGGCGGGTATCTTTACCGTTGATGTATTCACGGGCTTTTACCATATCCTGGACCGGGATGCCTTCTGTGATACAAATGATTACTTTAATGCCGGCATCAGCAGCTTCCATAACGGCATCTGCGGCAAATGCAGGTGGTACAAATATGATAGACGTATCGGCGCCGGTAGTAGTTACGGCATCTTTCACTGTATTGAAAACCGGACGATCCAGGTGCGTAGAACCACCTTTGTTAGGAGTAACACCACCTACCAGGTTAGTTCCGTATTCAATCATTTGAGTTGCGTGGAAAGTACCTTCTGTACCGGTAAAACCTTGTACGATTACTTTAGAATCTTTGTTGACTAATACAGCCATTTTATATCGTTTTTTTAATGTTTTAAATATGTTTTTCAGCAAAAATGCAGGGCGAAGTTAATAAAAAGCCGGTTAAAACCGAAATCCGCTACAAAGAATTAATCTTTGCGTTGTTTTGCTGCTTTTACAAACGCGACAAACAATGGTGCGGGATTTAATACGGTACTTTTATACTCCGGGTGGAATTGTGCTCCGACAAAGAAAGGGTGATCGGATAATTCAATCGTCTCTACCAGTCCGGTATCAGGGTTAGTGCCGGAGAAGATCATACCCGCCTCTTCAAAAGATTTGATATAGTCATTGTTGAACTCGTAACGATGACGGTGTCTCTCTTCAATGTGTGTGCTATTGTAAGCAGCAGCCAGTTTCGTACCCGGTTTAATATCGCATTTATAAGCGCCCAGGCGCATGGTGCCGCCCATTTTAGATATTTTCTTTTGCTCCTCCATCAGGTGGATAATGGGGTGCGGCGTATTGGCGTCCATCTCTGTAGAATGGGCCGCTTCAAATCCTAATACATTGCGGCCAAATTCTATAGCGGCACATTGCATCCCCAGGCAGATCCCGAAGAAAGGGATATTATTTTCACGGGCGTAACGTATCGCGGTAATTTTACCTTCAATGCCGCGACTGCCAAAACCCGGGGCTACTAATATTCCGTCCAGGGCTTCCAGCTTTTCCACCGTATTTTCATCTGTCAATAATTCGGAGTGAATATTTTTGATAACTACTTTGCATTCATTGACCGCACCGGCATGGATGAACGCCTCCAGGATAGATTTGTAAGCATCCTGTAGCTCAACGTATTTTCCGATCAGGCCGATGGTTACGGTAGATTTAGGATAACGTAGCTTATTCAGGAACTCTTTCCAATCGGTTAGTACCGGCTCTTCGCCAAGTGGGAGATTTAATTTTTTTAAGCAGATAACATCCAGTTTTTCTTTCATCATCTCCAGGGGAACGGAATAAATACTTTCCGCATCCATGGCTTCAATTACCGCATCAGGAGTTACGTTACAGAATAAAGCGATCTTACGCTTCAGTTCATTATATAAATGATGTTCGGTACGACATACCAATACATCAGGATGTACCCCATTTTCACTCAATAATTTTACAGAGTGCTGGGTAGGTTTGGTTTTTAATTCTTTGGCCGCGCTCAGGTAAGGGATCAGGGTAAGGTGTACCACGATACAGTTTTCATCACCCAGTTCCCATTTTAACTGGCGTACCGCCTCAATATAAGGCAGTGATTCGATATCGCCTGCGGTCCCGCCGAGTTCGGTAATTACTACATCATAAGCATCGCCTTCTCCCAGGAGCATCATGCGGCGTTTGATCTCATCGGTGATATGCGGGATGACTTGCACTGTTTTGCCTAAATATGCTCCCTCCCGCTCTTTATTGATGACGTATTGATATACGCGGCCGGTCGTCACGTTATTGGCTTGTGAAGTAGGGACGCCCAGGAATCTTTCGTAGTGTCCCAGGTCAAGGTCGGTTTCTGCACCGTCATCCGTTACGTAGCACTCGCCGTGTTCATAAGGGTTCAGCGTACCCGGGTCCACGTTAATGTAAGGGTCAAACTTTTGAATGGTGGTTTTGTAGCCCCTGACCTGTAATAGTTTAGCCAGAGAGGCAGCAATGATGCCTTTACCTAAAGAAGAAGTTACTCCTCCGGTTACAAAAATATACTTAGTGTCGCTCATGATAAATGTTACTAATAACCGGAAATAAAAAAAACGAGGCCATAAACGACCTCGTTTTTTTTATCGGTCATGCAAAGATAAAAGCATTTTCGATTTTAAAAAAATGGGATATTGATATATTTTATTTGGATATTTTGAATTCGATATTTACCCGGTCGGTGATTGCTCATTTATTTGCCATGCGGTGTTTTGCTGCAAGTTATCAATTAATGGTTGTCCAATCCCCAGCCAATTGCCTGGTTTGAAGGTATAAGGTTTTAAGCTTCTAAATTTTAAGAACAAAAAGAATTTTGTTCTTAAAATTAAAAGGTATACCTTTGCTGCCGGCAAGTCTTATACGACCAGCTCCTATTGAACCTCCCCAGGGCAGGAATGCAGCAAGGATAGATGGTTGAGCGGTGCGATGTAAGTAACTTGCCTTTTTTTATTCAGCTATTCCGGCATCTTTTTCCTTTATTCAGGTTTCCCCAAATTCACAATATTTATCGTTAATGTCCCGGTCAAAAGTGCTTTTGTAACCAGGTACGTATCATGGCAGGTAGTGAGCCTCTTTCCTGATGTCCTTATCGGGTCGCTAAGAGGGTATCAGCTATGTGCTATTCCCTGCGAATCGCCTTTAGGATCTCGTTTGCATAAGCATCTACCGGCTGCGCTACATTACTCAATAGCACCAGTCCGATCTTTTGTTGCCTGAAAAATCCATAAAAACTGCTGAAGCCACCGGTCATGCCGTTATGCCAAATCAAGGTATCCTCTTGATTTTTTAAGGGATTTACCTGCCAGGCATAAGCTGTCTGTGGTGCTATGCTTTGGTCTATAACAAGCTGGCTGAGCCGCACGGCCGGGTCCAGCGCAGCAATCTGTTGTTGCAGGAAGGCTGCGGTAGCGTTAAGCGTAGTTTTTATAGCCCCGGCCCCGGCCAGTGACTGGAATTCCCATGCCGGAACAGGCGCTTGTCCTGCATCATGTCCCTGGATGGATGCAGCGACAGGTTGGAAATTAATGCTGTCTAATTTTAAGACTGTTTGCAGTTTATAGTTGATCAGTCGTTCCAGCGGCTGTTGGTATATTTTTTCCAGTATATAACCCAAAATACCGTAACCATAGTTGGAGTAAGCAGATTGGGTTCCCGGTTTCGTGCTTAATCTAACCGACTTTAAGCTCTCTAAGAGCGCTTCATTGCCATAGGTTTTATAAGGATTTTTTGGTCGCTGGCCAGCGGTAACAAATTGTGCGGCAGCCTGGGCAAGCCGGAGCTGTGATTCAACAGGTGCCGCACCTGGATAGGCTGCCCGTCCCGTTCCAGGTTTTTATAATCCCCTTCAAGGTATTGTCTTATATCGGTAGCCAGGTCCAGTTGACCTTCCCTAACGGCTTGTGCAGCCAGCCAGCCTATATAAGTTTTAGTAATGGAACCCAGCTCATAGACACTTTGTGCATCGGGTAGGGGACCGGCAGCATAGTAATACTGATCGGTTCTTCCCGGGCGCACCACCGCGAGACTGATCTGTGCTTCAGGGTTTTGCTCCAGGTATTTTCGGGCTTCGCGGTCTACTGCACTGTCTGTTCCGCTGAGCATAGGGTTGATATATTGTATCGCGGCAGTCCCTTTGTTTTGTTCTTTATAAGGTTGCCACAACCAGCCCTGGACCTTTTCCTCTTTATCAAGCATCAATACTACTTCAAGCCTCGATTTTGCAAAAGTGAGCAGGTAGGTGTTCGCTTCTTCCTCCGCTCTAATCAATGCTGCGCCTTTCATCTTGCCGGCACTCTTTTTAATCCCGTCTTTAAAAAAGGCGGTATGTTCTTCCAGGCTCATTTCCTCCCGGAAAGAAGGCGACAACAGGCCATATATTTCTGAAAACTTATTCGCGTTGTATAATTGTTGAAACCGCTTCCAAAACGTAATGCTGTTCTGCGTATAAGCTTGCTGGCAGGCAAATAAAAGGCTGATAAGTGTTAATAATTTTTTGATCATAACAACTGTTAATCATTAGGTTCTAAAATAAAAATAGATTCTATACTGGTGTTGAAATACCTGGCGAGCTTAAGCGCCAACACGGTAGAGGGAATATATTTCCCGGACTCTATGGAGATGATCGTTTGACGTGATACCCCGACTGCCTGGGCTAAAATTTCCTGGGTGATGTCTTTTTTTGCCCGTTCGACTTTGAGTAAATTTTGCATACCTAGGATTGTTTTTGGCGGGATAAGAAAGGAATAAGCCGGGTCCTGCTGTAAAACAATACAATAAAAATAATCAGCAGCATATTAATTTGGAAGTCGACAGGTAGCCAGTGCTCGTCCCGGGTAGCAAAAGCAATTATTTTCATGCCTATCCTGGCAGCCATGTAGATCAACAGGGCCCACTGAATACTGTTTAGCCGTATATGCTGACTCCATTCATCTTCTCGCTTTAGTTTTGATCCCGCCATAAAAAGCAGGCCGGTGAAGCTGGCGATTTGAATCATCAGGCCGACCGGATGATGGACATCATCAATATTGTCACCGGGAATAGGATAGAGGAGGGAGGCGATAAATAGTCCCAGTCCCAGCCATTTAAAGAAGCGGGGGAATACCATACTTACTTTCATCAGGTTATTTTTGACAAAAGTAAAGTATAATTTTCAAAATGTAAAGTAGAGTTTACATTTTTTATTTGTAATATTGTTTAATAACAAAATGCTGCTCTCGGGAAGAAGAGCAGCATTTGTTATCAAGGCGCACAATTATTTTTGCTTGCCGGTAATTTTTATTTCGCTTTTGATGCTCATCGGCATTTTTTGTCCCTGTGCCTGCATTTCTCCTTTGATGTCTTGGGTGATATTGCCGGATAAAGTCATGCCTGTGCTCAGTTCTACTTCCATTTTACCTTTCTGGGTGCCTTTCATTTCCATTTTCATGCCATTAGATTCGGTATTATTGTCCTGTCCCATTTTGATTTCCGAATCCATGCTGATGGTGGCCGTATTGCCTTTCACTTCAGTCAGCGTGTAGGTGCTGGAGATGTTCATTTTAAACATTTGCATGGACATAGCGGCATCCTTTTTCCAGGTATCTCCTACTTTTACTGCCTTATTTGGAAAAATGTTCAGAGAGGTTTCCATGCTTTGCTTTAAATCTTCTGCTTTCATAGCGCCACTCTTATCAATATTCTCCCAGCCATCAATACTTACAACTTTACCTTCTGGGCTTACCGTCATTGAGAAAGGTTTGTTGACCATGTTTCTGAATCCTTCTGACGCCGGAGTCTGGTCTTCTGAACTCATTTTTACTGTATTGCCCATGGATTTCATTTCCATACGCATCAGGTCATAGATGACTTCTATTTTTGAATTGCCTGCTGCCGCTTCTTTCACATTAAATGTGTATTTGGAATACAGGTTGTTCGTAGAGTTGGTGCCGGCAGCTTCCACGTTTTGCATTACATCCATATCGTAGGTATAAGCAGTTCCTGGTTTCAGGTTGAACTTAAGGTCGTAAGTATCTCCCGAACCTGATTTTCCGGTGGCAGCGCCACTTTTATTGTCCGATGAATTACAGCTTACGGAAGCAGTAGTGGCAAACAGCATGGCTGCCATAGCGCCTAATTGAATGGTTTTTTTCATGTTTTCGTTTGTATTTGGTAAAAAATGGCTGCAGGGCTTGCAGCCCGTTATGATTTTTATTATTTCGGGTGTGATTATTTACCGGTAAATACGGCGGCTCTTTTCTCTAAAAATGCGGTAGTACCTTCCCGTTTATCTTCAGTATCGAAAGAAGCACCGAAAGCAGCAATCTCGTTGCTGAGTCCCGTAGGGCTTACGGTTGCGGCTTCATTCACCAGTTTGATGATCTTGCTAATCGCTAAAGGTGCCTTGGTGTTGATTTTAGCCAGTATTTCTTTGGTTTTGTCTAAAAGCTCTTCTGCTGCAAAGACATGGTTGACCAGGCCCAGGGTTTTGGCTTCGTCCGCTTTGATCATATCTGCGGTCATCAGTAATTCCATTGCTTTCCCTTTGCCGATCAATTGCACCAGGCGCTGCGTGCCGCCATAGCCAGGGATCAGGCCGAGGTTAACTTCCGGCTGTCCGAAACGCGCATTCTCACTAGCTGTACGGAAGTGGCAAGCCATTGCCAATTCGCATCCGCCACCCAAAGAAAATCCGTTCACTGCTGCTACGACCGGCTTAGGACAGTTTTCAATTTTATTGAATACATTGTCCTGGCCTACCTGCGCCAGGGCAGCTCCGCCCTGACCGTCGAGATCGGTGAACTCAGAAATGTCCGCGCCGGCAACAAATGCTTTGCCCCCGGCACCGGTGATAATGGCGGCCTTGATCTCCGTATTGTTGTAGACTTCATCCAAAGCTTTGCTTAATTCAGCAATAACATCTTTATTTAAAGCATTCATTTTGTCCGGGCGATTGATGGTAATCGTGCAAATATTATCGGATAGTTCTGTCAGGATTGTTTGATACATGATTATGTTTGAATGTTTGTGATTTAATTTGAAATATTCTGGTTTAAAAAATACCTTCTTTGATCTCTTCCCATAGCGCTTCGTAAGCCTTTGTGCCACGGGAATGTGGCGCGAAATAAGGTAATGGGGCCTGTTGTATGCCCATCTTCTCAATTTCGGAAAGGTAAGGTATGGAAGACTGGAAAAATTTCCTTTGCTCCGAAAATTCCTCCATCACCTCGTTATGGAGTGCTTTCCGGCTATCCACCATTGAGAAATAGCACATCAGTTTAGACCCGTCGATCTGTTTCTCTTCGAAAAA
>CAXYKQ010000095.1:0-5399 GCA_964277835.1 uncultured Edaphocola sp.
AAAACCGACATTGCCGGGATAAAGTTATCAATGATCAATTCCTGGAAATAATTGCCGGACTCCAGTTCCAGGTATCTTTTATGGTAAGCGATAAAACGGTTTTGATATTGTCGCCCATCATCATCGATTATATAGGCATCGGTAAACAGAAGCCCTATACTTTGCGGGCTATTTTCTAATAAAGCAACGTGTTTTTCCAGTTTCCAGGGTAATAGGAGATCATCGAGGGCCAGGATCTGTATATACTTACCGGTGCTCAACGCATAGCATTCATTAAGCGAGGCACAAATTCCTTTATTGGTGGTGTGTCTCACAAATTGCACCTTGATACCGGGATTTTCCGAGATCCATTGCTCAATTATTGCTACGGAATTATCTTTTGAAGCATCATCCCATATAATCACCTCAAAATCTTTAAAAGTTTGATTCTTAATACTTTCAAGACTATGAACGACATATTTAGCCTGGTTATAGCAAGCACATATAATGGAAACCATTGGAAATTGTAAGTCCATAATTAAACTATTAATATTCGTTCAATACACGTATAACCTCAGTCACCTCATCTTCGTTCATCACAGGGCTTATAGGCAAACTCAAGACCTCCCCGTGCATTTTTTCAGATATCGGGAAAGACAAATTGTTCAATTCTTTATATGCCTCTTGCTGATGCGGTGGGATAGGATAATGAATGATCGTTTGAATGCCGTTTTCAGACAGGTAATTTTGTAACCCATCTCTATCTACTGCCCGAATCACAAAAACATGCCATACATGCTCTGCTTCATCTTCTGGCATTTGAGGCAAAACTATTTTAGAATTGTTAATCCGGGACAAAAATTGTTTAGCAATGGCCTTCCGGATATTGTTTTCCTCGTCAATAAATTTAAGCTTTTCGTCCAAAACGGCAGCTTGTATTTCGTCCAGCCTGGAATTGAGCCCTTTATAAATATTTACATATTTTTGATTGGAACCATAATTAGCTATTGCTCTTATGGTTGCCGCCAAAGTATCCTCATTGGTGGTTACCGCACCGGCGTCGCCTAATGCGCCTAAGTTTTTACCGGGATAAAAACTAAATCCCGCAGCATCACCAAGATTACCCGCCTTAATATTATTCCAGGCAGCGCCAATAGCCTGCGCATTATCTTCGACAATTTTTAAATGGTATTTTTCTGCCAGCGATTTTAATGCCTCGCTAAATACTACTCTGCCTTGTAAGTGTACAATCAGAATAGCCTTTGTTTTAGCGGTAATTTTTTCTTCTATTTTACCGATATCTATATTGAAGGTGAGGTCATCGGGCTCCACTAAAACAGGTACAAGTCCATTATCGGAAATAGCAAGCAGGGAGGCTATATACGTATTGGCCGGAACGATTACCTCATCACCAGGCTGCATCATGCCCATTTCCATATAAGCTCTGAAAATCAACCTCAATGCATCTAATCCATTAGCGACGCCAATTGCATGTTTGGCCCCGATATAGCCCCCCAGGTTTTTTTCAAATTGCTTGACTTCCTCACCCAGCAGGTACCAGCCCGAGCGGAATACTTTTAGCAACCTGCCTTCAATGGCTTCCTGGTGAAGCATATTTACTTTTTGTAGGTCTAAAAATTTTATCATTGGTTCAAAATATTTAAGACTAATGGATTATTATATTTATGAGCATAGTAATAGAGATCAGCATCAGAATAGTCTTTTACGGACAAATCCACATTTGGGCTTTTTATAAATGACTCAAAATAATTGATTACCGAAGTTTGAGAAGCTGCGGTCATCAAATACATTGCCAGGGTAGTGCCATTGTTATTCTTAGTGTTAATATCCCAATTTAATACCTGCAACAAGTAATCTAAAAATTCAAATTGGTTATTATAGGCTGCTATTATTGCTATATCCCATCCTTCTTTAGACCGCTGCTGTATATCGTAGCCGGCATTGATAAAAGTAATCAAACCTTCCAAATCTCCGGTTCTGGCCAAGTCGAAAAGTTGCGTTCTTAAGTCTTTGTACAGGCGTATATCAAAATCGATAGTAGAAAGCTCCAAATAAAAACCTGTTTCTTCTAAAATTTTACCGGCCTTTTGCTGGCTTTTTACGGCTAAAACTTGCGCTTTATAAATTTCATGCCCCGCCACCCTGGGCAATTGATAGAAGGGAAAGACAAAAGCATTAATTTGCCTCTGTATAGAGAACGCAGTGCTATTTAAATCGATTACAAGGTCCTTAAAGTTAAGGGACGATTTGGAGTAGTAGGTTGAATGTTCAAATGGTTGTGCCTTCGATACGACATTACCTTTTAATATATTATCCAGATTGGCTGTTACTAAGCGCGTACCTTCTTTAATATAACGATCATATAAGTCCCCACAAGTTAGATCATTACTGATTTCAATTTTTTGTTGCGCAATAATATTTCCGGTATCAATTCCTTTATCGATCTCATGCAAGGTGACCCCCGTGTACGTTTTACCCTTCAGGATAGGCAGCGCCGAAGTATACATGCCTTTAAATTCCGGCAACCAGGAAAAATGTATATTATATAATCGTTTACTCTTGAACAGATGTGGCTTTATTATTTTATCAAATTCCAGGCTTAAAAATACCAGATCATCATATTGATATATTTCTGCTAAAGTAAGCTCCTGGATATTATTTAACTGACAAAAGCGCTTAAACGACCTTTGAAAGCCGTTTTGTCCTTTGTCGTTTTCGTTAAATAATACACATAAAGTTACTTCTTTGTAGTTATCTAAAACATAAGCACAAATATCGACCGCTATATTATTTTTGCCCGCAATGCATAACCTCATACTTATGTATTCTTATACTTTAAAAAATCATTATAATCTCTGATATAGTCCTGTTCATCATATTTCAAGGAAGCTAATACAAGACAAATACTCCCACTGGAGAAATCTTTCATTTCTCTCCAGATTCCCGGTTTAATATACAACGCCTTGTTCGGGTGATTTAAAAAAACTTCCCTTTTCTCTGTACCATCGTCCAGGACAAATGTAAAAGAGCCACTTGCTGCTATTATATATTGCTCCAAAGCATAGTGAGCATGACCACCTCTTTCCGCACCCATCGGCACATCATACAGGTAATATATTCTTTGAATAGCAAAGGGAATATTCAGATTATTTTCTAATACAGAAATATTACCCGAGTCGTTGTGAACAATTGGAATTTCAACTATTTCACATTCGTTTACATTATATTTTCTCATTTTTCCAATTCACAAATGCTTCAAAATTTCGAATATAATCTGAACTGTCAAATTTCCTGTCTGAAACGATCAGTGCTAAGGCATTAGTAGAAAAATTTTCAATTCTTCGCCAATACATCTTAGGGATGTACAAGCCATAGTAAGATCGATTCAAAGAAAATTTAAGCTCCTGGCTTCCGTCATGTAAAACCACGTCAAAAGAGCCTGACAAAGCCACTATAAATTCTTGCTGTTCTTTAAAAGCATGGCTTCCCCTAATCTCTCCTCCCGGTACATCATAGATCCAGTAAGCTCTCTCTATTTCAAAAGGCAATTGCTTCGGACTTTCGAAAAAAGATAAATTCCCCCTTGGGTCTTCTATCTTAGGCAGGTTGATGATACGTGGTTCCAATTTTTATAAAAATTTTAAATCAAAATCAAACCCTGGCCTTATTACTCCCGGGTAAATATGCGATTTCATACCCACCATAGTATTTTCTACTTCAAAGCCTACCAAATTATCTACTCCCAATAACAGTTCACTTTGATTTTTACCAAAAAATAATTTAAAATAGTAGCTACCGGCGTTCAATAAATTAGCCGGAATCGTGAACCGGATTTCATATTCGCCGACTTTGGAATCCTGCTGGGTAGATACCAGTTTGGCAACGTGGAACACGACGAGCTCCTCCAGGGTTCTCAACTCAAAAGTTGCATCTAAATTAATATTAGCCTGGTAATTATAAAACCTGAGGACTACATCCACACCCGACTCTATATCCAGAATCTTGCCTTGGCTGGGTGCCGCGGAAAGCTCCAGAAGCCTGATATTATCATTACCGTAGGCTTCTTCCACCGCACCGTTATGTATATATCGTGAATCTTTAGCACTATCCTTCTGGTACTCAATGATCGTTTCGTTGATTCTGCCCTGAAAATTCAAGGCCCCATTCTTCATTAAGATCCCATAATTACATAACTCTTTTATCGAGGTCATATTATGGCTTACAAATAGTACGGTCCGGCCTTCTCCTTTACTCACATCACCCATTTTACCGAGGCATTTCTTCTGGAATTCTGCATCCCCCACCGCCAATACTTCGTCAACGATCAATATCTCCGACTCCAGGTGGGCGGCAACGGCAAAAGCAAGGCGTACGTACATTCCAGAAGAATAGCGCTTCACGGGCGTATCGATATAGCGCTCCACCCCTGCAAAATCAACAATCTCATCAAATTTGCGCTTGATTTCCTTTCTCGTCATGCCTAAAATGGCCCCATTCAGGTAAATATTTTCCCGCCCTGTCATTTCCGGGTGGAACCCCGTACCTACTTCCAAAAGCGAGGCGATACGGCCTTGCACCTTTATATTGCCTGTCGTTGGCTTGGTCACTTTTGACAAGAGTTTCAGTAAAGTGGATTTTCCGGCGCCATTTCTACCGATAATGCCTACCGCATCTCCCTGCTGTATATCAAAACTCACATCCCTCAATGCCCATACATACTCCGAGCTTCCTTTCTGGGTACGGTCATTGGCTTCCCCTATTTTCAGGTAGGGATCTTCCTGTCCGCGCATACGATACCACCAGCGTTTTAAATCGTGGCTTAAAGTACCGGTTCCTACTTGTCCCAACCGGTACTGTTTGGAAACGTTTTCTACGGATAATGCTATATTATTCATTTGCTTTCTTTTCTGGTTTAGCTTATATGGTGTCCATAAATCCGCGCTGCACTTTATTAAAAACCAAAGTGCCTGCCACCAGCAATACGGAAATAAATACGGTAGAATAGATCAGCATGCCCCCGTTAAAATCACCTACGCCTAAAAAAGCATATTTAAAACACTCAAAAATGCCCGCAAGGGGATTTAAGCCAACGATTGGCCTCAGTTTTTCCGGCATCGCAGAAATGGGATAAATAACAGGCGTGGCATACATAAACAACTGCACGCCAAAGGAGAGCAACATAGCCACATCCTTATACTTCGTTGTGAGGCTGGAAAGGATCATCCCCGCTCCTAAAGCGAAAGCAGCCATAAGCACAACGAGAAAAGGCGTCATGAGCACCCAAATATTCGGCTGTAGTTCCCCGGCTATAGTATAGTAGACCACCACGCACAGGAACAATAAGAATTGTATCCCGAACTGCATCAGGTTAGACACTACTATAGACAAGGGCATGATCA
>CAXYKQ010000096.1:0-6231 GCA_964277835.1 uncultured Edaphocola sp.
ATGCTGAAGATGTGCAAAAGACGATCGCCAACTGGGCTTACCAATTGGTAGAAGTAGATATGGTAACGGACAAAGCAGACGTATATACTTATTCTATCGGGGGCAAAAAGATAAAAACTGCCTATTCCGACGATACCGAAATTGAGTGGCAGGACAATGTATTGATTGATGCCTTTCACCGGTACAAAAATACTCCGCCACCGGCAACGCCGGCGATCACCAATAGCTTTACCGATTCTGTTCAGTTACCGGTAACAATTCAAGGTTCTGCGTTTGCATCACCTGGTAATGAACTGCTGAACTCTACAGAATTCCAGGTAAGCGCGACACGCAATTTTAGCGTACTTGAAAAAAGAAGCTTTCGCAATTTCGAGGATTTATACGGACGCCCTCCCGGCCAATATGAATGCGCCCTTTCAGTTGACCTGAATGCAGGCCTGGATATTACTCAATACACTTTGCCTGCCGGGTCTGTCGCCAATGGCTGGCATTATGTACGGACGCGTTACCGTGACCGAAACCAGTCCTGGTCTGCTTGGTCCGCTATTGACTCGTTTAAAGTATACAATAGTGTGGTATTCGCACCTGCTGTAAAACTCGACAGCGTCCGGTACAGTAATCGTACGATCAAAGCGACCTTCACGAATGGGTCTGCTGATCCCGGCGCCTGGATCGGTATCTATAAAAAAGGACAGACGCCCGGCTCCGGCTCTCCTTCCATCGTTTGGCAAAGTACCGGAGGAGCCAATGGCTTGCTTACCTTTACACTGCCGGCCAACCTGCAACCCGGAGAATATTATGCCGCTTATTTTGGTAACAGCGGGTACACCCAGATCACGCCAAAAGTACCTTTCTATTTTGGACCGATTCCTACATTAAGTACAAGCACCTATAATTTTGATTCAGGAGTTACCGTACCCATACATTTTAGCAATGCGCCCAATTTGACGAATGACTGGATAGGAGTCTATAAAATCGGTGGCGTACCGGGAGGCGGCACGAATGCTACCAAATGGGATTACATAAGAAATACCGGTGGTGGTGTGCTCAACATTAACGGCTTGACCAAAGGTTATTATTTCGCTGCGTACTTCCTCCAGGACCAGTATGCCGAAGCTTCAGAAAGGATCTATTTTTCTGTTGGTGATAGTATTACTTCCTTATCTATAGCTGGAGCGGAACCCCACCAATTTTATTTAGGAGAATACATTACCACTTCATGGATGGATTCTCCCGGGCTTACCAAAGACTGGCTGGGTATTTTATCATGATTCGATCGCGCACCCGAGCAGTGAGTTCGTAAGTTACACTTATTTCGACGGGCTCACCTCTGGCACCCGTGATATCCCGCTAATGGCCATGCCGCAAACGGTGGGCAGTTACTACCTCGTAATGTTCACCAACGATTCCTATACCGAAGTCTCTAACAGGGTTCATTTTGAAATGATCCCGGGCGTGCCGCTTCCGCAGCATCTTTTAGATTTTTCCGGCAGACTTGAAGCGGGCAGGGCACACTTACTCAGCTGGGAGATGATTAATGAAGATCCATCCGAGCAATATACGCTGCAGTACAGCAGAGATGGAAAAAATTTTACGGCTGACCTGTTCACTACACGGCCTGTAGCCAGCCAGAACGGCAAATACAGCTATCTTTACGATGATGCAGTAACCGGCAATAATTACTACCGGTTAAAAATGAGCGCGAACGGTGTGGACAATTATTCCAAAATGGTCAAGATACGGCAGGTTAGCGACCGCGATGCAGAGGCTGGAAAAAATATGGTGAGTGTATATCCAAACCCTGCTCCATCCAATGGCAACAGCATTATTGAATCCCCCTATCCCATCACGCAAATTGATGTAATGGATATGCAGGGCAGGATGATTTACCAGACCAAAAATGTAAATAATAATAAATATTCCTTCTTCAACCAGTCCTTACGGGTAGGCACTTACCTCTTAAAAATTTATTCTAAAGAGGTATATACCGCCAAGTTGGTGATCTCAAGATAGCGCCGACAGGCGTACCCGTAACTCCGTAAAATTAAAATGCCCTGGATACAAAGTCAACAGAGACTACATATTCAGGGCATTTTTGATTTAATTTTCAAATAGTCAAAAAGCCATTTAAACAGGGTATTAAAATAATTGCAACTCGGCTAGGAAGTAAGTAGTAGCTTTGCAAACACATTAAAAAGTAATTATGAGTTTTTCATTTAATCTATCGGATATTCTTTCAGTGCTCGGCTTTGAGTCTTTAAATCAAATGCAACAAGAGGCTATTGAAGCTGCCGAACAGCATAAAAATGTGAAACTGCTTTCCGCTACCGGTTCCGGGAAGACCCTTGCGTTTTTAATCCCGATCCTAAAATCCTTAGACACTTCGGTAAAATCTACGCAAGCCCTGATCGTTGTTCCATCCCGGGAACTCGCCATGCAAATCGAGAAAGTATTCAAGTCTATGCGTACGGGTATCAAAATAACCTGTTGCTATGGCGGCCATAAGCGGGAGATCGAAGAAAATGAACTGGTTGAAGCCCCTTATATTATCGTAGGCACTCCGGGCCGTTTGGGCGATCACATACGCAGGAAGAATTTCGATACCGCCACGATCAATCACCTGGTATTTGATGAATTTGATAAAACACTGGAATTAGGCTTCCAGGAAGAGATTCAAATGATCACGGACAACCTGCCTAACGTAAATCGCAGAATGCTTACTTCGGCAACGGCAGCGGTTGAAGTGCCGCAATTCATTGGCCTGGATGATCCCAAGGTACTCAGCTATATTACCGACGACAATAAGCCGGAAGCTTTAAGCATCCAACAATTAAAAAGTGACGATAAAGATAAGGCGCAAACCTTAGTGAACCTGGTCTGCCAGCTGGGCGCACGCCCGATGATCATTTTCTGTAACCACAGGGAATCTGTGGAGCGCCTGAGCTATCATCTCTGGCAGAGGGGCATTACCAACGAATATTATCACGGTGCAATGGAGCAAAGAGACCGGGATGCAGCGCTCAGCAAGTTTCGCAATGGCAGCACCTTTATCCTCGTGACCACCGACCTGGCGGCACGTGGCCTGGACATTCCCAACATAAGATACATCATTCATTATCATTTGCCGCTTTCTGAAGATGCCTATACGCACCGGAACGGGCGTACGGCAAGGATGGATGCTAGTGGTACTGCGATCCTGCTCATCGGGCCGGAAGAACACCTACCGGAATATTTATCCGGCGAGACCATTCCTGAAATCAGGCTGCAAGGTCCTTTTGAAATCCCGGAAAAACCAAAATGGGTTACGCTTTACATTCCTTTAGGTAAAAAAGACAAGGTGAATAAAATTGATGTGGTTGGTTTCTTATCTAATGTGGGTGAACTTAAGAAAGAAGATATCGGCATTATCGAATCTAAGGATTACCACACTTTTGTGGGCATCCGCAAGACAAAAGCGGCGCATACCTTTACCCTGATCAAAGAAGCAAGGATCAAAGGTAAAAAAGCGAAACCGGAGATCGTCAAACAACAATATATTCAAAGCTAAACCCGATGAAGCATTGCTGGTGGTTCTTTTGTATGCTTGTGATAACAGTAAGCTGTAACCCTTCAGACCCGGAAGTTCCACTTAAAAAACCAACGGCTGAAGGTAAACGTGCGACACAGGTAGTTATTACAAAAGATCTGGAAAAATTCCTGGTATTTACTTGTAAGCCTGCTGCAGTACAAATGTTCTGGAAAGCGGAAGACGGAAACATTTTCAGGAATTTTGACTCCCTGGACCAATGGCTTACTGCCACCAGGCAACAGCAATTGATTTTTGCCATGAACGGCGGCATGTACATGGAAGACAACAGTCCTTTAGGCCTGTATATCGAAAATGGCAAAACCCTGCGCAGGCTGAATAAAGCGAATGGCCGCGGTAATTTTTACATGAAGCCAAATGGCGTATTTTACATCACTAATGATGGAACTGCACACATAAAGTCAAGGGAGGAATTCAAGGATACTGGTGTAAAATTTGCCACTCAATCCGGGCCAATGGTATTGATAGACGGAGTGATCAACCCAACGCTCAATAAAGGTTCTGAAAATGTAAATATCCGGAACGGGGTAGGCATCCTGCCTAACGGGGATTGTATTTTTATGATGTCCCGTTCTCTGATCAACTTCTATGATTTTGCATCATTCTTTAAAGCAAAGGGCTGCAAATATGCGCTTTACCTGGATGGCGCGATCAGCCAGACGTATTTCCCACAACAGGCCTATACCTATAAAGGCGGCAACTTCGGCGTGATCATCGGCGTAACAAAGGCCTTATGAGATGAAACGAAAAATACTACTTCTTATATTACTGTTATGTATTGATCTTGCTGTTATAACTTTAGGGTTGAGGCAAGACTTAGCGTCTAAGGATTTTTCTATCCTCATCTTATTTTGATACGCAATCCTGTTCAATTTTCTGCTGGCAGGAATACTTTCAAGGATCAATAAAGGAAATTACAGCGGATTATTTATAATCAATGCCATCGCAATGCTTTTGCTGATGTATTGCTACACCTTAATTGCAGTATAACTCTAATCACTTCAGAGCCTCTTCCGTAGCTGCTGATCTGCGGCGTACTTAAATATAAAGAACAATAAAATACCTGGAACTGCACCTATGGCGTCAGCCAATGCATCGTAATGATCAAAGCTACGCCCTTCTGTGATACCGCTGCCCTGCAGCAATTCTACAAAATAACCGTAAGCCGTACAGGAAAGAAAAACAATTAATCCTTCTTTTTTAAGAACAGGATTTTTGAAAAGCAGCAGGAAAAGAAAAGCCAGTAAAGCAAAGATGGCAAAGTGGATCACCTTATCATGCTGGAAAATAGACAGGCTGGGCACCTCTTTCCCCGGCAGCAGGCAGGCCGCAAAAATAATTGCAGCCCATGCATAAAAGCAAAAGGCTGCAATTTTCTTATGCCCGCGTAACCAATTAAAAATGGTCCACATAAAGCGGTTTTTATAATTAGCCAATCAGGGATTGGTAAGCTTCCGCATCCAATAATGCCGCTACATCTTCCGGGTTGTCCACTTTTAATTTGATCATCCAGCCGTTTCCGTAAGGATCATTGTTTACCGCTTCCGGCTCAGAAGCCAAAGCAGCATTTAACTCTAACACGGTACCAGCAACCGGTAAATACAGGTCAGAAACCGTCTTAACAGCTTCTACTGTACCGAAAACTTCGTTAGCACCTAATTGTTGACCTACGGTTTCTACTTCAACAAATACGATATCACCTAATTCTTTTTGTGCGAAATCTGTGATACCAATGGTAGCTACATCACCTTCTAAAGCTATCCACTCATGCTCTTTGGTGTACTTTAAATTTGCTGGAACGCTCATATTCTTTTTGATTTTAAATTTACTGTGTGTGAAATTAATAATATTATTGAATTGGAATTCAGATTTTCCAAATATTAATTATTCTTGCAATTGATAGATACTGGGAATATTTCTGCCCAAACCGTCAAAATCAAGCCCGTAACCCAATACAAATTTATCCGGGATCTCGAAACCCAGGTAGTCCGGTTGCACATCAAACAGGCGTGCAGACGGCTTGGTTAATAATGTTGCTATCTTCAGGGATTTTGGGTTTTGATTGTATAACTCAGGAAGGAACTGGTAGAGCGTTCTCCCCGTATCCAGGATGTCTTCAATAATGATCACGTGGCGGTCTTTCACGCGCTCATCCAAACCGATCGCCGTAACCACGTTCCCGGTCGATGTGGTCCCTTTATAAGACACCAGTTTTATGAAAGATATTTCCGCTTCGAGGTCGATATGGCGAAACATATCTGCAGCAAATAAGAAAGAGCCGTTAAGGATCGCGATGAATAAAGGCTTTTCGTCCCTGTAATCATTGTTGATCTTAACTGCGATCTCAAAACACTTGGCTTGAATTTCCTCATCGGAAATGTAAGGTACAAATGTCTTGCCATGCACTACTATTGATTCCATTATGTTCGTGGATTATTGTAGGGCAAAAGTAAGTTTTATAAATGAATTAAGTATTGGCTTTTAAAATTTCCAGTATACCTTCATGCTGCAGGACCAGGAAACCGATCTTATCATTCGAAACCCCTTCTTTTAATTCGTAGGTAAACTGGTAATTTCCCGCGGCATCAATATTCGTATTGCAATAACGAAAAGCAATACCCGGCTCCTGCTTCAATGCGTCATAT
>CAXYKQ010000097.1:0-24752 GCA_964277835.1 uncultured Edaphocola sp.
AAGCGATACGTATGAAAGAGCAGGCCCGGTCGCGCTAACCATACCTAGGCCATTTTAAACAGTTGCTCATCAGAGACTGTTATCACCCTTTCTTTACTGTAAAATAATGTTCAGATGAATTACCATAATTTCGTCGGGTATCTCTTTTTGCTTTTGTTAGCCGCTCATGAGGAACGGCATGAGCATCTGGAAGTGCGAAAAGAAGAAGTACATACTATCCGGCAGGAGACAGCACTCCTGCGTAAAGAAAGTGTACGAATATGTACCATAAAAACAGGAACCGAAGATCAAGCCGTTCCTGTTAAAGATAACGGTGCCGACACGAAGCAGGAGCCGGCCGACGCGGCTGCGACTCACTGAGCAGGCTATGCTTAAACAGCCTTTACCAGGCTTGTTATTTACTAAAATTTTATTCTAAAAATTAATTATCTGATGAATTATAGCAATCTCATCCGGGTACTTCTTTTGTGTACCCTAAGCATTTACAGTTTCGGACAAAAGAAATCGGTTGCAACAAGATTTGATTCTCTCTTTACTCAACTTGCCGCTCAAAACCAGTTTAGCGGCAGCGTATTGATCGCAGAACGGGGGAAAATCCTGTACAAAGGGGGTAAGGGATATAGTAATGAACTTACAAAAGCCCGCAATAATACCCGAACTATCTTCGAACTGGCTTCCTGCAGCAAGCAATTTGTCGGTGTAGGGATCGCCTTACTCAAGCGCGAGGGTAAAATAAATTATACAGATGATATAACCCTTTATCTCCCGGAACTCCAAAATTTTAAAGGCGTAAAGATTTATGACCTGTTGCACCACACCAGCGGAATACCCGAGTTCCTCGGCCGCTTCCTGGATGACTGGAAAGAGGAAAGGATTGCCACCAACGCAGACCTGATCCGGTATTATGCACTGCGGGAAGATACCCCTGAGTTTGCCCCCCACTCACGGCACCGCTATTGTAATACTAATTATGCATTCCTGGCTACGATCATAGAACGGGTATCCGGGCAGGATTTGAACAGCTTTTTATCGGTCAATATTTTTAAACCCTTGAAAATGGACCATACTTTCATTTATAACAGGCGACTAGCTCCCCGCAAGCTCAGCAATTATGCAACCGGTTATGTATGGATTCCGAACTCTTTTCAGAAAGCTACCGCAGACGATAGAAGAGTAGGGCGGATGATGGTCTATTACATGGATGGCATCGTGGGCAATGCGAAAGTAAATTCCACCGTGGAAGATCTCTATAAATGGACCAATGCACTTACACACAACCAATTATTGAGCCGGCAGGAATTAGATACCATAATGTCCCTGAGCCAGACAAGTGATCTCAAACAGGTCTATTATGGCTTTGGTTTCGACGTGCGTTACCAGGATAATAAGCTCAGCAGCTACGGGCATACCGGCAGCTGGGACGGGTATAGCGCGCTGATTTATTACAACGTAGCGCAAGATAGAACGATTATTGTTTGGAACAATTTTGACAAAGGTCTCTGTCCTTATGACGCAATTACCAACATACTGGATGATAAGCCGTTGAAGTACCCGGTACCCCGGAAAATAAAGGTAGCGGACGCGACGCTGAAGCAATTTGAAGGGCTGTATACTGACCCCGGTGACAAAACTATAAAGCATAAAATTTCTTTCCTCGATCAACACCTGGTCTACAATACCGATAAAATAAACTGGGATATGCGCTTCTTCCCCACTTCCGGCAATACTTTCCAGGCCATCAGGCAAGGCGGGGCCGACGGGGTGATGAAATTTATCCTGCGAAGCGATGGCAGTATGAAACTGGAAATGACCCAATATGGTGAACTGATCGGTGAAGGAATACGCGAGTGAAAAACCTGTTGGCCATTGCCGCGTATCTGCTTAACTTAGTAGTGCTCATAAAGGGAACACATGATATCGATTGCAGACTTGTTCTATAATACAACGAAGGACTTTTGCCGGGACGAAAAGCTGGTGAACAGTTGCTGGCAGGAAATCGAGCTGGCTTACACATCACCGCAGCGGCATTACCACACACTGCAGCATATCGAACAGATGCTCATTTTACTGGATGAAGTCAAATCGGGCTGTGCCGACCTCAGTTCCCTGCAACTGGCAGTATTTTACCATGACATCGTTTACGATGCGCAAAAGAACGATAATGAAATGCAGAGTGCTATAGTGGCCGGTAGCCGGCTGACGGCTCTGGGTTATCCCTCTGTTGACAGCGTGCTTGCATTAATCCTGGCGACACAAAAGCATGAAAGTTCCGGGGATAAAGACGCCGACTATCTGCTGGATGTAGACCTGAGCATATTGGGCGCAGCATGGCCGCTGTATGAGACCTATGCGCAGCAGGTGCGGGAAGAATACCGTATTTATCCTGATGCGGTTTACAATCCGGGGCGGGTGAAGGTACTGCAACACTTCACCGGGTTAAAGCGCATTTTTAAAACCGATTATTTCTATGACAAACTGGAAAGGCAGGCAAGGACAAACCTGGAGAAAGAGATCGAACTTCTATCCTGAAGTATCGCTTCAATAAAAAAATGGAGGCAAACCTGCCTCCATTTTTTTACACCTTATTTTACGGACTACCTGTTTTCCATTTCTGTTTCGATCAGGAACTCCACATAGTTGCGCAAGGCAGGGATTTTTATTTTTTCCGCTACATCAAAAGCAAAAGCTTTTACCATAAGTTGCTTCGCCTGGGTTTCGCCGATACCACGGCTTTTCAGGTAGAATAAAGCTTCTTTGTTTAATTGGCCAATAGTAGTACCGTGGCTACACTTTACATCATCTGCAAAGATCTCCAGCTGTGGCTTGGCATTTACCGTAGCCTGTTCGCTGAACAGCACATTATTACTTTGCTGGAAGGCATTTGTTTTTTGCGCGTCTTCATAAACGAAGATCTTACCGTTAAACACTGCCTTACTTTTATCCATGATAATGCCTTTATACAGCTGGTTGCTTTCGCCCCTCGGCATTTTATGATGCACTTCTGTATGGTTGTCCACCAATTGGCTTTCTGCCGTCAGGTAAAGACCATATAAATGGCTTTCTATATCGGTATCATTAAGGTGCAGGGCCAGGTTATTTCTTACAAAACCGGCTCCCGGTAAGGTGAACGTATAATTGCTGTAATTAGAATGCTTTTGCTGCGCGGCTTCTGTTCTTTGAATAATGCGCAGGTTGGCATCTGCTTTCTGAAGGTCATAGTGATTGAACTTAGCATTCTCTGCCAATACCACCTCTGCTGCCGCGTTTAAGAGTACGGGTTGCGCGATTTCCGTCAGGTAAGACTCCACTATATTCAGTTCCGCGTTTTGTTCCAGTACAAAAAGGTCCCTGCTTTGCTGCAGCATAGCCTGCCCGCTAAGGATTACTTTAATAATATGGATCGGCTTTTCAACGACCACATTCTGCTCAACGGCGATAAAAATCCCATCCTGGAACATGGCACTGTTTAAAGCGGCAAAGGCATTGTCTTTTATATTCAGAATTTTACCGAAATGCTCCGCGAAGGCCGCTTGTTCTGTAGCCTCTTTGATCTCGTAAAAATGTAGTCCTTTTTGTTGCGGTAACCTGCTTAAGCTATCCGCTACAACGCCGTTGATCAGAACTATACGGTCAACCGTTCCTTCAGCAAAAAGATTACTGTAAGTATTTTCAATGAGCGCTTTTGCTTTATTAAGCTGCTCGGCGTCAATAGTGCTTGACGGAGTTAATTCATAGCTCGTCTTCACCACCGGTAAAATGTTGGTGAAGCGCCACTCTTCATTTTTTATAGAAGGAAAACCCAATTTGCGGAAAGCATCCATAGCGGCGGTACGGTATGCCTTAGTACTGTCCTGGTTGTGCAGGATCAGCATATCATACTGTGCGGCCAGGCTTTCAAATAAAGGTGATTCCAATTGTTTTATTGAAGTCATTATTAATAATTACTTTTAATAGTTTGGTTTCCTGCGTCATTGGCATGTCTGCAATGACAACTTAAGCACATCTTAAGATCGGCCTTCCGGCTAATCAATCAATTAATTCTTCGTTAACCAGTCGTAACCTTTTTCTTCCAGTTCCAGGGCCAGCTCTTTACCGCCCGTTTTGATGATCTTACCGTCAGCCAGTACGTGTACAAAATCCGGTACGATATAATCCAGTAAACGCTGGTAGTGAGTAATGAGGATAAAGGCATTGTTTTCGTTGCGCAGTTTGTTCACGCCACGGCTTACGATACGCAGAGCGTCGATGTCCAGGCCGGAATCCGTTTCGTCCAGGATGGCCAGTTTCGGCTCCAACATAGCTAACTGGAAAATCTCGTTGCGTTTTTTCTCACCGCCGGAGAACCCTTCGTTAAGGGAGCGGTTGACCAATTTGGCGTCAAATTCTACCAGTTCCTGCTTTTCGCGGCTTCTTTGTAAGAATTCTTTTGCGGTCAGCGGAGCTTCACCACGGTAAGTGCGGATCTCGTTCATCGCTGTTTTCAGGAAGTTGATATTAGATACACCCGGGATTTCGATCGGGTATTGGAATGCCAGGAATACACCTTCACGTGCCCGGTCTTCAGGGGCCAGTTCCAGGATGTCTGCACCATCCAGGGTGACAGAACCTTCGGTAACTTCGTAGTTTTCACGGCCTGCTAGAACAGAGGCCAGGCTAGACTTACCGGCTCCGTTGGGTCCCATGATCGCGTGTACCTCTCCCGCTTTAACTTCCAGGTTTAATCCTTTTAAAATTTCTTTATCTTCTACACTGGCGTGCAAATTTTTGATTGATAACACTTTCTTAGATTTTGAATTTCGAGTCCTGAATTTTGGGTTCTAAACTCTTTATTAATATTTGTTGCTGTTTGTTTGTCGGTTGTTGATTCTTTCTTACTTAATTGTTCAAAAAAGCTAAAGAGTAATAGCTACTTATTTGCTTGCTTTTGCTATGGTAAGTATAGCATTGATGATCTTATTCACTTTTTCTGTGCCGTAAGATAATTTCATATAAATCGAATGATTACCAAAGTTATTCGTTAGCGTTTCACCATCATCGCCGGTTTGTTTTTCGATGATATCTTCATCGCCTTTCGTCATAATGGTAATATCCAGGTTGGTATTATCAGAAATGTCTATGTTATCTGTAAATAATGGAATTTCGCTTATTTTATTCAAAGGAATTGTCGTTACGATCTTATATTTACGCACACCATAATCGGTGGAAATATTGGTTTCGTTGATGACGAAAGTATTTCCTTTAAAAGCAACTTTTACATCGCTTACTTTTTGGCCAACTGTATTTTGGGCATCTTTCGCATAATTATTGTTGATTTCATCCGTTACCCATTTTTTCAAAGTTTCCACATCATTGGATTGAGCAAAGAGGCCAACTGAAAGGATTAAAGCCCAGGTTAAAAGCAATACTTTTTTCATCAATTTGTTTGATTTATTTTGTGTTTACAATAATTAATTTTTCTACCGGTCAACGCTTTATTTTGAAAACAAAGTTCGAAATACCTCAAGTCAATCTGTATTACCCGCATTGAAAAATGTTTCCTCGATTCTGTTTTCATCAATCATAGTTCGTTTCATGGCCATTTTTAAGCGATCCGCTGGAAAGTAAACCCATCCGAACTAGAAAAGCTACATTCCAAGTTATAATAATCAAGGAAATGATTCATACGAAAAGACCTCGCGTTGGCTAATGAACTGATCGTATTATAACTATTAGCACTTCCCATACCCGATCTGTAAGTGATATAACATCGACCTTCAAGCATTGAACTTACCAGCATAAAAAAGTAAGAGTATAACTAAATTAGCTGCTTAATATAATTCACTCTGATTTTTTACAAAAAAATGTAACTATTTCATGAGCTAACCGGCGCTGCTATCCCACACTTCCTTCGAGCGATACAGCAAGTAACTTTTGCGCTTCTACCGCGAATTCCATTGGTAATTTGTTCAGTACTTCTTTAGCGAAACCGTTGACGATCATCTCTACCGCTTTTTCGGTATCAATACCACGTGCGTTCAGGTAGAAGATCTGGTCTTCACCAATTTTTGATGTAGTCGCTTCATGCTCTAAAGTTGCCGTCGGGTTTTTACCTTCAATATATGGGAACGTATGCGCGCCGCAACGGTCGCCGATCAGCATGGAATCACATTGTGTGAAGTTACGCGCATGATCTGCTTTTGTACCGATACTCACCAGCCCGCGATAGGCATTCTGGCCGTTACCGGCAGAAATACCCTTGGAGATGATGCGGCTACGTGTATTTTTACCCAGGTGCAGCATTTTAGTTCCGGTATCGGCAATTTGCTTGCCTTTGGCTACGGCCACACTATAAAACTCACCATAACTATTATCGCCTTGTAAGATCACGGAAGGATATTTCCAGGTAATGGAACTCCCGGTCTCTACCTGGGTCCAGGAAATAATGCTGTTAGCGCCTTTACAGATACCGCGCTTGGTCACAAAATTATATACGCCACCATTACCTTCTTTATCACCGGGGTACCAGTTTTGTACGGTACTGTATTTTACCTCGGCATTCTTTTGGGCCACGATTTCTACTACGGCAGCATGCAATTGATTTTCATCACGCTGTGGCGCCGTACAGCCTTCCAGGTAACTTACATAAGCATCCTCGTCGGCAATAATTAAAGTACGTTCAAACTGGCCGGTGTTTTCAGCGTTGATCCGGAAATAAGTAGACAACTCCATCGGGCAACGAACCCCTTTAGGGATGTATACAAAAGAACCGTCAGAGAAAACAGCCGAGTTAAGCGCAGCGAAAATATTGTCTGTTTGTGGTACCACGGAGCCTAAGTACTGCTGTACCAGCTCCGGGTGATCTTTGATCGCTTCGGAAATAGAGCAGAAAATAATGCCGTGCTTCTTTAATTCTTCTTTATAGGTAGTCGCCACAGAAACGGAGTCAAATACGGCGTCTACGGCTACCAAAGGTCGTTCCACCGGGTTGCCGTTTTCGTCTAGTTGTTGCTCCGGCTCGTCTTCTTTAACGCCCAGTAATTTTTTTCGCTCGTTTAAGGGAATGCCTAATTTTTCGAAAGTAGCCAGCAATTCCGGGTCTACTTCATCAATACTATTGTATTTCGGGGTGTTTTTAGGCGCAGCATAATAAGAAATGCCCTGGAAGTTCATTTCCGGCATTTTAAAGTTTTGCCAATCGGGCAATTCCATTTTTAAAAAGGCCTGGTAGGCTTTCAGCCGCCACTGCAGCATCCATTCCGGTTCATTCTTTTTGGCGGAAATAAATCTTACAGTGTCTTCATTAAGGCCGGGGGGCAGGATATCCATTTCGATATCGGTAATGAACCCATGTTCATACTCTTTCTCTGCAAAGGATTCTAAAAATTCGGTATCGCTACTAATATTGTTGTTGTTGTTGTTGTTTTCCATCACAAAGTCTTGTTGTTCACTTCATTGTCAAAGGTCTGATCTCCCTGCGCGCAAGCGTGCAGCGAAATGGGCCAAACTGAATAGGCAAAGATACAGCGAGATTTACAGATTACCGAATACGGGGCGGAAAAAGTATTGTAAAATTTATTGATACATATATAGTATGTATAAATAAGTAAGGCTACCCGGAGGTAGCCTTAAGTTCAATTTTTTATGCGCTTATAAAGTGTTATCGCTCATACCGCCATCGTTGGTTTGTGCCAGGATCTTGCGTTGTCCCAGGTCTGCATTGACTACTTCTATGGTCACATTGGCCAGTCCGCTATTGGTAAAACTAAGATCTTTCGCCGCGCGATGTGTCAGGTCGATCACCCTTTTAGGGTGGCCTATGCGGTCGTTTACTTTGACATAAACCGCTTTGCCATTTTTGTTGTTGGTAACCTTAAGGAAGGTTCCTAATGGGTATTGATTGCAGGCAGCAGTATATTTTGTATTGCTAAAGATTTCGCCATTAGCGGTTTTCCTGCCTACAAATTTGTTGTGATAGTAACTGGCCATACCAGTTTTAGCATCACCGCCTTTCTGCGCGTTCAATTGCACGGCTGCAAAGTTGATCATCAAAAGAGCTATAATTGAACACACAATTTTCTTCAGCACCATAATCCAAATATATTTTTGTTCGGCTGCAAATGTAGCATCATCCGCTACAAAATGCAAGCATTTATCGTTAAAAAAATGCCAAATAATTCTTAATATATTGATATTCAGTGTATTATGATTTGTTATTTATATGTTGTGATCTGTTTGAAGCATTATTTTAATTCATTTTGAGGCGCAGGCGAGCTTCTTTAAATTCAATTTCTTAAAAAAATAAAAAGATAAATCTTTGTTTTTCCCACCTTAAAAATTATATTTGTGAGCTAGATCGAGTTCGGAAACTTTTAACGTTTCAGACTCGAAGAAGCTTGTTGGTCGATTTTTAAATCAAGATATTAATTCTGATGAAAAAACTTTTACTTTCTGCAATTGTAGCTTTACCGCTTATAGTGAATGCTCAAAAACACCATGAGATCGGTATCACTGCCGCTGCAAGTACGTTTTACGGAGATTTACAACCGAATTTTATTCCCGAGGATAATCGCCTGATGCGCCCTTCTTTCGGAATTATATACAAATATTTTGTAAACAATCATTTTGGTTTCCGGTTTGCTGCAAATTATATTAACCTGACTGCCGCTGACAGCGTCTCTCTGAATGAAACTTACAAAAAGAGGAACTTAAGTTTTACCAACAGGATGGGAGAAATTTATGGCGGGATTGAATTAAATCTTCTGCCGGTAGGTGGAGAAAGCCGGTTTAAATTTACCCCTTATGTATTTGCCGGTGTGGGCGCCTTTTACGGTAATCCATTTGCCTACGATCAGGCAGGCGAAAAGCATTTTTTACGCGATCTGAGGACGGAAGGACAAGGCCTGTCTCAATACCCGGACCGTAAGGTTTATCCCCTGGTAAACGCTGCTTTCCCGATCGGCGGTGGATTTAAATTCTTTATCGGTAAAACAGTGATGCTGTGTGGTGAAGTAAACCTGAGATACACCTCTACCGATTATATTGACGATGTGAGTAAAACTTATGTCAACCTCGATACTTTAAGTCGTTACGTCAGTAAAGAAGCAGCTGCTATGTCTTACAGAGGTAACCAACAATATTATTGGGACGGCAATTACCCCAACTACAGGTTCCAGCGCGGCGATTTCAAAGGAAATGACTGGTATTGGACGGCCGGGATCACTGCAACAATCTATTTTGACGCATTCGGCAATGCAAAAAGATATTTACAATCCCGTTGCCCGAGAATTTTCGGAAGAGGACAATAAAATAAAAAATACCATTCTTGTTAAAATAATTAAGGGAGCTAACGCCGTTAGCTCCCTTAATTATTATCATGTTTTCTTTTTTAATAAAAGTCTGCCTGGATATAATCGGCCTCACCACGGGTATTTGCCATTACAACAAAGCCAACACTTCCTTTTACAATATACCGTGCCGGCACTGTAAATACCCTGTTGTTGTTAATATAACCCACCCAGTTATTGCCCACCTGCTCTATGCTCAGCTCATTCCAGTCGCCATTAGGCCTTACCGCTGAAGATAAAGTAGGGGCCACTATTGCCGTAATATCCGCAGGGCCGCCATTCAGGCCTTCATCCCACAGGGCGAAATAACCATCATAACTTACCGTGAAACTATAGCCGTAAGCACCCGTAACTTCATCATAGCCAAACAATAAACCCATATTATTATCGGACCCGATCCTGGTTTGCAGCACGAAATCTTTATCCGGGTTGAAACTTATATTTTTCGCCTTGTAATAAGCCACACCGTTGGGGTCCAGGTAATTGAAAGAGAAGGTTCCCTGGTCGATAACGCCATAAGCATCATAAGCCGGGTCAGAAAAGTTCCATCCGTTTGCATTGTTATTGAATTCATCAACAAACGTGTAGGTATTTTCACCACCCCCCGGAGGATAAGGATCTACATAAGCGGGTCTACAGCTACCTAATAATACACTAAAGGCTAAAGTTCCGTATAAAAATATCTTTTTCATTATTCCTGATTTAATTGCGCTGTGAATATTTATGTTATTTAAGACTGTATCATTTTCCCAAGGTTTAAAGGTGGATGGGTAAAAGTAAGTAAGAAAATATTTAAAATTGTGATTAATCTTGATACCTTTGCGGCCGTTAAAAAAAAATTATGACCCCGGAACAAGCAAAAGATGCTTTGATGAAGCAGGATGGATTCTCTAAATGGATGGACGTCCGGATAGAGCAGGTGGATTTAGGTTATTGTAAACTTCATTATACGATCCGCCCGGAAATGTTAAACGGATTTGGAACCGTGCACGGCGGTGTTTTGTTCTCCGCTTCAGATTCTGCGCTCGCCTTCGCCTGTAACTCCCACGGAACGCTGAGTGTCGCCCTTGAAGTCTCTATTTCCTTTACGCGGCCCGCTTTTGCCGGGCAGGTACTGACGGTCGAAGCTCAGGAAATTAACCTGGGTAAAACCACAGGCTTGTATGATATTAAGACATACAACCAGGAAGGAAAATTGATTTGTGTTTTTAAAGGAACCGTTTACCGTACGGGTAAAGACATTGAACCTTAATATATTATCTTTCTCTTATCTTTTTTTATCCGGTCGTTTTATTGTCCGGCTCTTTATAATTTTGTTGAAAATTTTCAACGCATTATTTCGAAAATGAAAACCAGTTTAAAAATAGCTCTTTGTTTGCTGGCTGCTTTGTCGGTGCAAAGTGTATCAGCGCAAACCCTTATTGTTAACCCGCATACAGACGGCGGTTTTGAAATGGGCAGCACTTTCGCCGCCAATGGATGGACGTCAGTGAATGCTTCCGGCAAAAACAACTGGTTCCTGTCGACCAGCACGCTGACTTCCGGTACTTACTCCTTTGCGGCTACAGACAGCAGGGTCGCCTATATTTCTCAATCAAGCAACGGGGCTAGCTGGTCGTATAATATCAATGACCATTCCACTACGCATATTTACAAAAATGTAACCTTTCCTGCGGGACAGGATATTATAAAGTTGAAGTTTCGCTGGAATGCTTACGGAGAGGGCCCGATTTACGATGTATTATATGTATATTCCTGCCCTACGACGCTGACGCCGGTGGTCGGACAACCTTACGCAACTTCTAACAACGCGGCCTGGACAGGTACCGGAACGGCGCAATTACATGCTACCTTACACACGTCGCCCTCTATGACGGGAACAACCACCGAAATCACCCTTCCCGCTGCTTATGCCGGTACGAACAGGAGACTGGTGTTTACCTGGAAAAACGGGAGCACGCTCGGATATCAACCTCCTGCGGCTATAGACAGCATCTGGTTGTTCGCCGATTGCCCGAAGCCGACGGTTACACTGAATAACCTGAGTTCCAACTGTAGCAGTAATATAAATATCCAGGCGCTCGTAGGCAATGCACAAACGGGTGGAACCTATCAATGGTATGTAAATGGCAATTTGATGCCGGGAGCTACCACTTCGAACTTCCAGAACAATACCATAGCATCGGGAAGCACGGTTAAGTGTGTCTACAATGCGAATAACGCCTGTGAGTATAAAGATTCCGCGCAACTGGTGGTTCAGTATGGCCTGAATGCCCAAAAAACAGAAACTTTGAGCGTGTGCAGCGAGGAGCTGCCGATGAATTGGAGAAATGTCACGATCCCGGCGAACGCATTAAGTAATCCGAATTATACCTCAGTGGTCGTTCCCGCACCCGGCGGTTGTGACAGCCTGATCACCTTAAATTTGCAGGTAAGGCCATCTCCGGCTCCTAAGACCGAATTCCTTTCTTTGTGCCGGGGGCAATTGTCGCAGCGGCAATGGCGCGGAAGAGCGATTCCGAATAATGCACAAAGCAGTCCGCGATTTGATTCGGTAAGGGTGACTAACCCGTCAGGTTGCGACAGCCTTATTTACCTGAACCTTAATGTGACGGAAACCGCAACCATCATATCAGATACGATCAATAGCTGTAGCGCTATTATTCACAACGGGGTAAGGTATGATACTTCTGTAGTCCTCTACGATACGCTCAGAAGCCAGTCCTTTTGCGATAGTATTGTCTATATCACCCGCATCAACATTGAACCCTTTTTATTGGAGCTGTACCTCTTACGCCCGCAACGTTACCTCACCGGAGAACAGATCACCTTGCAGGCACGCGGCAATAGTAATCATTTCGAGATTATCTCCTGGTTGCCGCAAACCCTTTTCCCTGCACAATCGGGCGCTTTACAATCCATTCCCGGCCCTGAAGAGCAAATAGTCCAGGTAATCGCTAAAAATGAGTTTGGCTGCACCGATACGGCTGACCTGCAGTTGAAAGCGGTAAAACTTGAGAAAGACTTTGCGATGCCTAACGCGTTTACACCAAACGGAGACGGTAAAATCGATATTTTTGCCCCTGTTTTCATGATGCAGCAGGATTTCACGATCATTTCTTTTGAGATTTTTAATCGCTGGGGGCAGAGAGTATTTGGATCTTATACGGGTTCCGGCGCCAAAGGTTGGGACGGTTACCACAACGGCCGCCAGGCAGACGTGGGCACTTATCATTACGGCATCCGCGTACGTTTCCTGGATGGAACCGAGGAATTCCGAAAGGGCGACGTCGTCCTGATCAGGTAAGGTCTTCCCGCGTTTTAACATGTCATTGGGGAAAAATGTCCTTTGCCGGTAAATTCTTGAGCCGGGCAATAGCTTATTTCCCTATTTTTGCTAGTTAAACAGTACTTAAATGGAAGAAATTAAAGCAGGTCCACTACTGAGCGCCATAGAGTATCCCTCAGACCTACAAAAGTTAGACAAACTACAATTACAACAGGTTTGTAATGAACTAAGGCAGTTTATCATAGACTGTGTAAGTGTAAACGGTGGTCACTTTGGTGCAAGCCTGGGTGTAGTGGAGCTCACCGTAGCTTTACATTACGTGCTGAATACGCCTTACGATAAACTGGTATGGGATGTAGGGCACCAGGCTTACGGGCATAAAATTCTTACCGGCAGAAGGAAAGTATTCCATACCAACCGGAAAATGAACGGTATAAGTGGCTTTCCGAATATAAAAGAAAGTCCCTATGATGCTTTTGGTGTCGGGCACTCTTCCACATCTATTTCTGCAGCTCTTGGTATGGCCATCGCTTCAAAAGTTAAAGGAGAAACCGATCGCAGGCACGTTGCCGTTATCGGGGATGGCGCGATGACTGCCGGCCTGCCGTTTGAGGCGTTAAATCATGCGGGTGTGGCCAATGCCAATATCCTCGTTATCCTGAACGATAACAACATGAGCATTGATGCTAACGTCGGGGCCTTAAAGGAATACCTTACTGATATTACCACATCTAAAACGTACAATAAACTCAGGGATGATTTCTGGCATTTGCTGGGAAAATTGCCTGCGCCGGGCTTCCAGCGCAGCATGGCTTCTAAAATTGAAGCCAGCCTGAAAGGCGTCATTTCTAAATCCAGCAATCTTTTTGAAGCGCTTGGTTTTCGCTATTTTGGTCCGGTGGACGGCCATAACGTGGTGAAGCTGTCCGAGCAAATCCGGGATATAGCGGATATGCCCGGCCCTAAGATCTTACATATCAAAACTGTAAAAGGAAAAGGATACGACCTGGCAGAAAAAGACCAGACCCTGTGGCATGCCCCCGGTTTGTTCGATAAAGTAACGGGCCAGATCAATACGAAAACTTTTGATTGCCCGCAGGCGCCTAAATACCAGGATGTCTTTGGGAAAACGATTATAGAACTGGCAGAGCAAAATCCTAAGATCATGGGGATTACCCCGGCTATGCCTTCCGGCTGCTCGCTTAAATATATGATGGCCGAGATGCCGGACCGTGCATTGGATGTGGGCATTGCCGAGCAGCACGCGGTTACCGTAAGTGCCGGCCTTGCCGTTCAGGGTATGAAAGTGTTCTGTAATATCTACAGCTCATTTATGCAAAGAGCCTATGATATGGTCGTGCACGATGTGGCCATCCAGAACCTGCCGGTTATTTTCTGCCTGGACAGGGCAGGCCTGGTAGGCGATGATGGTGCAACGCATCATGGCGCTTATGATATTGCCTATATGCGGTGTATTCCCAACATGATCATTAGTTCACCGATGAACGAAGCGGAATTGCGTAACCTTATGTATACCGCCCAGCTGGACGAAACGACTAACCCCTTTGTGATCCGCTACCCGAGAGGCCAGGGCGTGATGCCGGAATGGAAGACAAAAATGGAAGCTATCGAGATCGGCAAAGGCAGGAAGATAAAAGAAGGGAATGGCATTGCCATTATTACGATAGGTCACCCGGGTAATTTCGCCGTAGAGGCTTGCCGCCAACTGGCAACCTACGACCTGGATCCTGCGCATTATGATCTGAGATTTGTAAAACCATTAGACGAAGCGATGTTACATGAAATAGGGCAGCGATTCGATAAAGTCATTACTGTTGAAGATGGCTGTATACAAGGTGGTATGGGCTCTGCAGTACTTGAATTCTTTAATGCTAACGGTTACAAACCGGAAGTGAGGATGCTGGGTATACCTGATGAGGTAGTGGAGCATGGCAAACCGGAAGAATTATACCGTTTGTGTAATTACGACGTTGCTGCGATCGTGGAAACCGTTCAGGAAATGGCAACAACGTTCAAGGTTATGGCAGAGAAAGTTTAAGTTCAAATTAGCATATACTTAGCGTTTTATACTTAAACTCTGGTATATTTTTGTACTCAAACATTTAGTCACAAAAACAAAACAAAAGAAATATGAAAAGATTATTGGCAGTGGCAGTAGCCGTTATTGGATTATCGACCGGGGCTATGGCGCAACAAGATGCAAAGGCGAAAGCTGTGCTGGATAAAATGAGTACAAAAGTAAAAGGCATGTCCAGCATGAAAGCCAATTTTACCCTGATCGCTACCGATGCAAAAGGTAAAACCATCATGAATCAAAAAGGTGTTTTGCAAATGAAAGGGGATAAGTACAACGTGGCTTTACCGAAACAAGAGATGATCAGTGATGGTAAGACTATGTGGACTTACATGAAAGACAATAAAGAGGTACAGGTAGCTTCCTATAATGAAGGAGAAGTACAAATTTCTCCGAAGAAACTGTTCCCTACTTCTTACGCTAATGAGTACAACTATACTTACGCAGGAGAGAAGAATGTAAAAGGAAAGAATGTGGATATCGTTTACATGACGCCGAAATCCAAGAAGAATTTTAAAAGTGTTACCCTTCTAGTGGATAAGAGCGGTAGCCTGGTGAGTGGCAGTGTAGAGGAAAGCAATGGTGGCTATTATACTTTTAACCTGAACGGGATCCAGGCTAATGCAGCGGGTTCCGATGCGATTTATACTTTTGATAAAAGTAAGCACCCGGGTGTTGAGGTGATCGATTTAAGATAAAAGATAAAAAATACTGGTTTTTTAACGAATAAGGCTGCCATTTTAGCAGCCTTATTCGTTAAGTATTATAGAGCTGGGTAAACGGCTTAATATTTCAGGATCTTGATCTCCGTTCTGCGGTTTTGTTCATGTTCCGCCTCGGAGCACGGCACACCATCCCGGCATTTGTTTTTCAGCCGGGACTCTCCAAAGCCTTTAGCCGTCAACCTGGACCGAGGTATACCTTTACTCACCAGGAAGTTAACGGCTGCTTCTGCTCGTTCCTGGGACAACTTCATGTTATAATTGTTGTCTCCACGGCTATCTGTATGAGAGGAAAGTTCTATCATCATTTTAGGGTTCCGTTTCAGGGTTTGCGCCAGGTTGTTCAACACCGAAGCCGCATCTGGCCGGATAAAAGACTGGTTGAAGTCGTACAGGATATTTTTAACCACGAATTCTTTACCTTCCGCGATTTCACAAACGCCTAGTTTCAGGGCCACGTACAAGGTATGGTTGCGGTCCAGGCCTTTTGTGGTGACGATTTCAGTCTGTGAGAATTTGCCATTTTCGATAGCCACCACCTGGTAATCGGTGTTTTTGTCCAGCTGGAAATAGAATTTGCCATTCCTGTCGGAAACCTGCTCCATCACTTTACCGTCCTGTGTCCGCATCAGCTGGGTAGTGATGCCGCCTATCCCGGACTGGGTTTCGCAGTCAACCGTTTCTCCGCTTAGGGTAAATCTTTCATCGTCATGATAAATTTCTTTATAGACATTGCTGTTCTTAAAGTCCGAAAGGCTGATCTCATCCGTATTGGTACTTAAGTTATTTTTATTCCCGCTAACCTTGTAATTACCGGGCTTCAGCTGGGTGTTAACCGTTCCGTTAGCATCCGTAACCGCGGTATAGGCTTTGCCTTTCTGATCTACAATAGATACCGTCACCCCACTAAGTGCCAACCCTGTTCTTTTATCTTTCACAGCGACCGTGGTGGCGACACCGCCTTTACGCGCTCCGGAATTGCCGCCTTGAGAAGCGCCTAATTTAAACTGTAGCGCGAGCCCGACATTGATGTCTTGTATTGCTGCGCTTTTCCGCGTCTGTTCCCGGTTGAAATAGTCAAAAACATTATTGGTATATGCTCCTTCTTTGTCTTCCCGACTGAAATTTATGGTTTTTATCTCGCTCGTCTGCTCATGGCTGATCACAGAAAACTCACCACTCTTGCCGAAGGTTCTCAAATAGTCTGCCTGCAGGCCGATGCCGATGCCAGGTGTAATATTATAGACCGCTTTCAGGCCTAAAATGCCCATCAAAGCGATGGGTTTATCTTCCTTATTGTCTGTGCCGAAAGGCGACAGTACTGATTCATATTCATTGGTATACGGATTGAGCGCGTGGATGGTCTGCCGGTATTCCGGGTATTGCTGGAACAATGCCCCGGCACGGACGTAGGCAGTGACATCGACATACCTGCTTTGCACCCGGTAGGCCGGGCCCAGGCTGATCCCGATATGTGAGAAAGCTGTGCGGTCTGATTGATCAAAGGCAGAATAACCATTGGCGAAACTATAAACAAGGCTATTGGAGCTGAGGCTATCGGTCGAGAAAGCCCGTGTAGCATGTCTTTGGTACCGGGCGTCAATGCCTAGACCGAAACCGGAACCTCGGAAAAAGTAGTCCAGGTTGAGCCCGGCATTCAAACCGTTTTTGGCCCTTCCGATCTCATGTTTGTAATCGCCCAGGGGCGCACTGAGTCCGCCAAAGAAACCCAGTTGCCAGTCGGAACTGCTTTTCTGGGCTACAGAATGGATGCTCAATACGACACCTGAAATAAAAAGTAGTGCTTTCTTCATGCTATATTAGTTTAAATCAATATTTAATTAATCGCAAAAATCAACACACACCGGTTAAAAAAAGAGGGAACTTTTGATATATAGACGGATTGTCCAGTCTGAACCTTAGCGCCTTACCTGAATTAATATAAAGATAATGTATTCTTTATATGCTCAAAGTTATTTTTGTATTTTAGGCAGCAAATTACAGGAACTTATACACCAATGGCAAAAGTAGAAAAAATAGTTAGAGATATCAGCTGGATGTCGTTCAATGCGCGGGTAATGCAGGAAGCAAAAGATGAGCGTGTATCCTTGCCGGACCGGCTCAAATTCTTGGGCATATTTTCCAATAACCTGGATGAATTTTTCCGGGTAAGGGTAGCTTCTTTGAGAAGAATGGCGGCCTTAAGCAAAACTGCGAAGGCATCCCTGGAGGAAGATCCGGACAAAACCCTGAACCGGATCATGAACCTGGTGATGGAGCAAAACAAAGAATTTGACAAAACCTTTTCAGTAATTATCTCGGAATTAGAAAAGAACCATATATTCCTGAGGACAGAAAGACAACTTACACAGTCACAAAAGGAATTTGTAAGGAATTATTACGACGACCATGTCCGTACCCTGATCGTACCGCTCATGATCGAAAGTATTCCGCAAATACCTTACCTGAAAGATAAATCAATCTACCTGGCCTGTATTCTCGGTAGTACGAGCAACCCGATGATGCACCGGTATTCTCTTATCGAAGTACCTACCGAGTTACCTCGTTTCGTAGTGCTGCCCTCCGCCGGTAAATACAAGGATATTATTCTGCTGGAAGATATCATCCGGTTTAACCTGCCCCAGTTGTTCTCTGCCTTTGGCTTCGACCAGTTTATCGGGTACGTGATCAAGGTGACCCGGGATGCCGAGTTCGATTTTGACGTAGATGGCAATGCAGACCTGATCGGCAACCTGGAAAAAGGCTTGAAAGGGCGCAAGAAAGGCAAAGCCACCCGCTTCGTATATGATAAATCTATTGATAAGGTTCTATTGGAATACCTGGTAAAGAGGCTGCAGTTAAAGAAAGACAATTTAGTGCCCGGCGGCAGGATCCATAACTTTAAAGACTTCATGGGATTTCCCGCTTCCGTTTTCCAGGACCGGCTACCCAAGCCCGAGCCTATTATGCACCCGGCATTAATACAGCCGGTACGCATTATGGAAGTGCTGGGTAAAAAAGATATTTTACTTCATTTCCCTTACCATTCTTTTGATCCGTTGATCGACCTGTTACGTGAGGCCGCTATAGACCCGCATGTAGAGAGCATCAAGATAACCTGTTACCGGCTCGCCAGGAATTCGCAGATCGCTAATGCCTTACTGAATGCGGCCCGCAATGGCAAAAAGGTGACGGCCGTACTGGAATTGAAAGCGCGTTTTGATGAAGAAGCCAATTTGAAATGGCGGGAGCGGCTGGCGGAAGAAGGCGTAAACGTTATCCTGGGCATTCCAAACATGAAGGTACATGCCAAAATATGCCTGATCAAAAAAGTTGAATTCGGCAAAGTGAAGCATTTCGGCTTCATCAGCACAGGAAATTTCAATGAAGTGACCGCAAATTTTTACGGAGATCACTGCCTGCTGACCTCTAACCGCCAGATTTTGGCAGATGTAGGCAGAGTGTTTACCTACCTGGAAAAACCGGAGAAAAATACGGCTTTAAAAGCCTGTAAAGTGCTGCCCGTATCGCCGGTCACTATGCGGAGCGCTTTTATGGATCTTATAGACAAAGAAATCAGGCACCATAAAGCAGGGAAGGCGTCAGGCATTACCATTAAATTGAACAGCCTGGTAGACGAGGCGCTTATGGCCAAGATCAGCGAAGCGGCGATGGAAGGTGTGAAAGTCAATTTAATTATTAGAGGTATCTGCTGCCTCATTGTCGAAAATAAAAAGTTTAAGAAGCCCATCAAAGCGATCAGTATTGTAGATGAATACCTCGAACATGCCCGGGTCTTCATTTTTGAAAATGCGGGCGATCCTAAAGTATATCTCTCATCGGCAGACTGGATGGTGCGGAACCTGGACCATAGGATTGAGGTCGCCTGCCCGATCATTTCCAAAGAGCTTAAGAAAGATCTTATCAATATTATCAACCTGCAACTGGCAGAAAATGATAAAGCCCGGATCCTGGACAACCAGCAAAAGAACAACTATGTGCCCCGCAAAGAGCAGGATGCGGTCTTTCGCTCCCAGAAGCAAATCTATGAATATGTAAAAGCGGAAGCGGAGCAAAGTATTCCGGCAAAAGCGAAATAATTTTATAATTTCGCAACAGGATAAATATAACAGACATTGATATTAGCTGCAATAGATATTGGCTCCAACGCTGCAAGGCTGCTTGTAACAGAAGTGACAACTTACAAAGATGGAACTGTTGACTATACAAAGTTGAACCTGCTGAGAATTCCCCTGCGACTGGGTTTCGAGGTATTTGAAACCGGGCTTATTTCAGCAGAGAAAACCCGGATGATCCTGGACACTATGAAAGTCTACCGCCTGATGATGGACATTTATAAAGTCGAACATTACCGGGCCTGCGCTACCTCAGCTATGCGGGATGCGCAAAACGGCAAAGACATCATAGACCTGGTGGAGGCGGAAACCGGTATCGGTATCGAGATCATCAGCGGGGCAGATGAAGCCAACATTATTTACGAAACGCACATTGCTGAAAATATAGACAGCCACGAAACCTTCCTTTATATCGACGTAGGCGGTGGCAGCACCGAGCTCACGATGTTTGCGCAGGGAAATATTATTTTTAAAGAATCGTTTAATATAGGCACCATACGCCTGTTGAACAACCAGGTGACAGATGCCCAGTTAGAGCATTTTAAATGGTTTGTAAAAAATCATACCAGGAACTTTGAAAATATTAAAGCAATTGGTAGCGGTGGCAATATCAATAAAGTATTTTCTTTATCAAAAACCAAAGATAATCGGCCGTTAAAGATCGAATTACTGAAAGATTATCACAAAGAACTCTCGGCTTCCAGTATTGAAGAAAGGATGCATCTGTATAATATACGGCGCGACCGTGCCGATGTAATTGTTCCGGCTTTGCAGATCTATACTTCTGTAATGCGTTGGGCAGGTTCCCAGGAAATTTATGTGCCTAAAATAGGTCTGGCAGACGGGCTGATAAAAATGTTGTACCAGCAGCATTCGAGAAATACAGTAAAGTAATCAACATATAAAAATTATACACGAAGGGAGCACAATATTGTGGTCCCTCTTTATTTTAAACGATATTTAACCCAATAAAATTCCCTTAATGTGTTAGAAAAAAGTTTAAATTTGTTATCAGTCGAAAAATGTCATTTCAAAAAATGAAGCGTACATCAGATATACAGATAGTTTTGGTAGAAGATGATAGTGTGATCAGGGATAGTTTTCAATTCTTATTGAATGAAGAAGAGGGCTATACAGTCAGCGGGGCATTCGCTACGGCTGAAGATGCCATTAAATCTGTTGCCAGCCTGGACCCTGATGTGGTATTGCTGGACATACAATTGCCGGGCCTTTCCGGGTTGCAGGCCCTGCCGAAAATTAAGGCATTGGTACCTGATGCTGCTGTAATTATATTGTCCGTCAACGAACACCAGGACACGGTATTTGAAGCGCTCGCTAAAGGAGCGGCCGGGTACCTGACGAAAAATACACCGCCCCAGAAAATACTGGAAGCGGTAAACGAGGTCATGCTGGGCGGCGGGCCTATGAGCGCACATATTGCTAAAATGGTCGTCAATTCTTTCCAGAGGAGCAATGAATCTCCTTTAACCAGGAGAGAAACCGAGATATTGGAACAAATAGCCGCAGGGAAAACAAGAGGAAAAATCGCAGACGAATTTTTTATCGACCTGGAGACGGTGAAGTCGCATTTGAAAAACATTTATGCCAAGCTCGATGTACATTCAAAGGCTGATGCCATCAAAACGGCCAGGATCAATAAATTTATATAAACCCAAATAACCCAAACCATGAAACAGCACAGCTATTGTCCCCATCAAATAATGCTTGAACCTGTTTCTTTTATCAAACCACTTCAAAGCATTGCGTAATGAAGAAATTTTTATTGCTTACGATCCAGGCAGCCCTGTTGTGCACAACGGGAACACTTTCTGCTCATGAAGGTTCCTCAAATGCCGGCAGCCCGCTTCAGTTTGTCCCTAACCTGGGGCAATGGGAACCTCCCTTTTTATACAAAGGTATATCCGCTAACGCAGATATTTACCTGGAAAAAGGAGGGTTGAAGATCCTGGTAGGCCATCCCCAAAATCATGAACTGTTTAAAGCATTCAAGGAAGGGAAACAGACCGAGTCGCCCTTATTCTCTTTTCATGCCTATAAAATAAACTGGGTGAACGGGAATCCCGACGCGCAGACTGTAGCGGGAGGCGAGCGACCCGATAAAGTAAATTATTTCCTGGGCAACGACCCGCAGCGCTGGAAGTCAAACGTATCTTCTTATAGCAATGTAATTTATAAGGAAGTTTACCCCGGCACTGATTTCTATTTTTATACCGGAAATTCAGGCCTCAAATATGATATCCTGCTTCACCCCCATGCCGATCCTTCTAAAGTAGCGCTGGAATACGAGGGGTTGAACGGGATGCGTGTTGAAAAGGGGAACCTGGTGCTGGTGACTTCAGTAGGAGAAATCGTAGAGCAAAAGCCCTACGCCTACCAATATAAAGACGGGGAAAAAGTGGAGGTAAAATGTACCTACCGCCTGGAAGGGAATGTGCTTAAATTCGATCTGAAAGGATATGATAAAAATAGTGAGCTGGTCATCGATCCGCAGATCGTATTTGCCTCTCTGACCGGCTCTGTAGCCGACAACTGGGGCTTTACGGCTACTTACGATAAGCTGGGTAATTTGTATGCAGGCGGCATTGCCCTGGGCGCAGGTTACCCGATTTCTACAGGTGCGCTACAGGGAACCTACGGCGGTGGCGCTACCGGTGGCAGCTTCGGAATTGCCTGTGATATCGCTGTTTCAAAATTCAACGCTATCGGGAATGCACTCGTGTATTCCACTTATATTGGCGGCAGCGGGAATGAAATGCCGCACAGCCTGGTCGTGGATGCCAACAACAACCTGGTCATTGCCGGGAAAAGTATGTCGACCAACTATCCCACGCTAAGTTCCAGTTATAGCCCCGCCCACAATGGTGGTTTTGACATCGTGTTGACCAAACTGAATGCAGGGGGTACGGCGCTTATCGGCTCTACTTATGTAGGCGGTACTGGTGATGATGGCGTCAATATTAGTGCGTCCTTCAGCACGCAAACTTCTTTGAAACATAACTATGGTGATGATGCGCGGAGCGAAGTGATCGTGGATAAGCTGGGAAATATTTACCTGGCAGGAAATACGCGGTCTGCAAACTTCCCGGTTACACCCACTGCCTTGAAATCCAGCCTGGGTGGCACCCAGGACGGGGTTTACCTGAAGTTTAATGCAAACCTTTCCACGATGCTTTACGGGACTTACATCGGTGGTACGGCCGCAGACGGGGCTTACAGTATTGCCCTCGATACCTCCGAAACCAAAGTCTACATTACGGGAGGTACGGAAAGTAATGATTTTCATAACGCATCGCTGGCGGGTGCTTACCAGCCCACAAAGCCGGGTGCGATTGACGGCTTCATAATGCGTTTTAATAATACAAACAATACCCTGATCAGGAGTACCTACATCGGGACCAGCGCTTATGACCAGATCTATGGGGTGCAGGTCGATAACAAAAATGCTGTTTATGTAATGGGGCAGACACAGGGGAGTTTCCCGGTCTTCCCAACCGGGGTATACCAAAACGCCAATTCCCGGCAATTTGTCATGAAACTGGACAGCACTTTAGCTACAGGTATTTTTTCTACCGTGTACGGTTCCGGGGCAGTTACCAATGTAAATATTTCCCCGGTAGCCTTCCTGGTAGATACCTGTGAGAATATTTATATTTCGGGATGGGGCGGTCTGTCAACTGCGGGCCCGCCAACTACCGTGACCGGCATGCCGATCACCTCCACCGCTTTACAAGCTAACACCGACGGGTCCGATTTCTATTTTATTGTATTGAAAAAAGATTTGCAAAGCTTGTTATACGGCAGCTATTTCGGTTCTTCAGGCATCGAAGAGCACGTAGACGGAGGTACCAGTAGGTTTGACCCTAATGGGGTAGTATACCAGGCCATTTGTGCCAGTTGCGGGCCAAGCTCATCATTCCCTGCAACACCGGGGGTAGTAGCAACGACAGAGAACAGTGGTAACTGCAACCTGGGAGTAGTTAAAATTGCCTTCAACCTGGGGAGTGTGAGCACTAACGCCCAGGCTTCGCCATCCGCTACCGGTTGTGCACCATTCACCGTCAACTTTTTAGACAACTCAACTAATGCAACTGCCTGGGCCTGGAATTTTGGCGACAATACCACGAGTAACCAACAAACGCCTACCCATACTTACACGACGCCCGGTGTGTACACGGTACGCCTGATCGGGTCTAACCCGGATGCCTGCCGCGTGTTAGATACCAGCTACGTAACCATCACCGTCACCGATGACGCCATTAATCCTGCTTTCACGACAACCATACTGGACAGCTGTGAGCGGTTAAGAGTAGTATTCAACAATACTTCTACAGGTATTAACGGAGGTCCTCCCACGGGAGCCGGCTTCTTCTGGGATTTTGGAAATGGAAACACCTTTAACGGGGCTAATCCCCCGACCCAGGTATACACCACTCCCGGCACCTTCCAGGTGAAGCTGGTGATGACGATGGCGGGCGCCTGTAATACACCCGATTCCGTGATCCAGACCCTTACCTTTAACCCGGTTTATGTAAGTGCGCCTGTCTTGCCGGCCTTGGAGGCCTGCGTGGGTGCCGCGGTTAATTTTCCTACCGGCGGAACCAATGTTACCACTTACCAGTGGGACCTGGGAGACGGCAACAGCAGCAATGCGGCAGGGATTAGTCACACTTATACCGAGCCGGGAACTTATACTATCGTATTAATAGTCGGTAACCCTGCAAGTTGTAATAAATTTGATACAGTAAGCACTTCCGTAACAGTAAGACCGGCCCCTACAGCAGCTTTTGTTTACTCACCGGCCATCGCTGAAACTAATGTACCCTTTACGTTTACCAATCAGAGCCAGGGGGCTACCCGTTACAACTGGGATTTCGGGGACAACCGCAGCAGCACCGAGGAAAACCCGGTACACGAATACCTGAAAAGTGGTCTTTACGAAGTTTGCCTTACGGCTACCAATCAATATAATTGTGCTGCCAAGATCTGCAAAACATTGGAGGCGATTGTTTACCCGCTGGCAGACGTACCTTCCGGCTTCAGTCCAAACGGCGACGGCAATAATGATGTGCTGCGCGTGCGCGGTTACGGCATTGCTACAATGAACCTGAAAGTGTTTAACAGGTGGGGAGAAATGGTTTTTGAAACTTCTGACCAGTCTATTGGTTG
>CAXYKQ010000098.1:0-17879 GCA_964277835.1 uncultured Edaphocola sp.
TGTACTACAACGCGACGGAAGATTATTATGTATGCCCTATGGGTCAGCGATTGGAGTATTGTTACAGCGGCAAAAGGATAAGCAGTAATGGTTATGAAGCTGAAGTTCATTATTACGAAGCCCGGCGCTGTGAAGGCTGTCCGCTACGAGGTATGTGCCATAAATCGAAAGGTAACCGACGTATAGAGGTCAACAAAATCTAAATCGACTCAAAGCGAAAGTCCGTGCAAACCTGATGTCGGAACGGGGTTTGTATCACAGGAGCAAACGACCGGTAGAGGTAGAAGCAGTTTTTGGTCAGTTAAAGAGCAACAATAAATTTACAAGGTTTACCTTAAGAGGCCTTGTAGGGGTAGGTATTGAGTTTGGCTTAATGTCGATAGGTCATAACCTGCGCAAACTAATAGCCAAACAGCTAAAAGCAGTAGTCCAACCTAAACGTAAGCGCCAAAATAAGAAAAACAGCATTATTGCATTAAATATACTCAAATATGAGTAAAATAACTCAATATCTGCGTAATCATATTAATAAATCACAAATACCAATTACAAAAAAATAGCTGCCCTTTTTGGACAGCTACTTTGTATGGTTAAGATGACCATTTATCCAATTGCTGGATTGCTGCGCTGATATCTTTAGGGTAAGGAGCGTCAATGATAATCTCTTCATGATTCATTCCCATAAATTTCAGGGTGGAGGAATGCAGTGCCAGGCGGTTAAGTATCGGCTTCTCTTCGCCCAAAGGGTCATTGTTCTTAAAATTCTTTTTTAAAGCAGAAATATATATCCCCTTACCATTGCCGTAAACCGGGTCGGCCACTACCGGGTGCCCCAGGTATTGCAGGTGGACCCGTATCTGATGGGTCCTGCCAGTATGAATCTGAAGTTTTACCAAACTATATTGTGCCCATTCTTTAAGCAGTTCATAATCCGTGTGGGCGGCTTTGCCGCGCTTATGCACCAGCATGGTACCCCGTTTGGCCATATTCTCCGCAATAGGCTGTATGATACTTCCCGAATGCTTGATCAGCCTGCCGTTCACTAAAGCCGTATAGTATTTCTCAATTTCCCGACCTTCAAACAGCTGGGACAAATATTTGTGACTTTCTTCATTTTTGGCATATACGATTACCCCGCTGGTGTCGCGGTCGAGCCGGTGTACCGGTATAATATGTTCGTTTTTTGCCTGCGCCATGTGGTACAGGTTGGGTATTGCTGCGTTAAACCGGTCAGGAATACTCAATAAGCCGCTAGGCTTATTAAAAGCGATTAAATTGTCGTCTTCGTAAATGACTGTTAATTTCATATAGCACTACCGGATTCAGCGGTTACCTCACCGGGTTTTTAAAGGAGATTATGATTTAAAATAGGCCTGGATACACAGGTCTTCCTGGCGGCGCATTTCTTTTGCCTCTTTGTCGGTCTTGTCTTTGAAGCCGCAGAGATGCAGGATGCCGTGAAAGATCACCCGGTGCAATTCCTGCTCATAGCTTACGCCAAAAGCAGCGGCATTGTCAGCCACGCGGTCCACACTGATGTAGAGTTCTGCCATAAGGTCTTCTTCCGTAGCCGAGAGATCAAAAGTAATGATATCGGTAAGGGTATGGTGGTCCAGGAAGGCTATGTTCTTTTCCAGCAGGCTTTCATCATTACAAAATATATAGTTAATGTCTATTTGCTGTACCTCCAGGTGTTGCCGTATGATGTCTTCACTGATGAATTTGCTTAAAGCCCGTTTCTGTTTTAATTTTGAGCGCACGCCTTCTTCTTCAAAATATCGGATCGCCATGTATATCTAGTCTTTTTTAATTAATGCGCGGTACAGCCGGAATAGCCCGTATAAAATAAAAACAGCGGCCAGTCCGTAAGCAAAGGTAGGTGTGAACAATTCTGTATATCTTGTTTTGGTCGCCCAAATCATAGCTGCCGCCACTAATAAATACAAAAAGCCCATAACCGTTTCCCGGATCTTACGCAAACGCTTCATCGGGCTGGGGCGCTGAGGAGGCAAGCTGTCAAAAATCCTGCTTTTGTTTTCCTGTTGATGCTCTGTCATACTGCAAATTTAAATGAATTCCTTTACAGACGAACTTTTATGCGGTTTTCATAAATACTCTTGCATAATTGATCTTAAATTATCGAAGGGGCAATACGGTAATTTAAACTTAACTTTGCGCCACACAAACCCGCGCTATCGCTGTTTCACCTTGTGTGAGAGAGAGGAAAGTCCGGACAGCGCAGTGCAACGCACCACCTAACGGGTGGGATTTCCCCCCGGGAAAGACAGCAAGTGCCACAGAAAATAACCGCCCTGAGCGAGTCGAAGGGTAAGGGTGAAAATGTGCGGCAAGAGCGCACGATAGGTATAGGTAACTATATTTATGGGTAAACCTTGCGTGCTGAAATGCCCAATAGGCAAGCGATCGAGGGCTGCACGTCCAATGCTTGCGGGTAGGCAGATGCAGTTTTATAGCGATATAAAGCGTAGATAAATGATAGCGGGGTGCTCCAGGGCACTTACAGAATCCGGCTTACAGGGTTTGTGTTTTTCTTTTTTATCAAATATTTGTTAAGGCTTTTAATATTCACTGATATCTGCTAATTTAGTGACGATATGGACCGTTTTTTTCGCTCAAAATGGAAGCTGGCTTTGGTTTCATTGCTGCTGCTTTTGTTTATACTCAGTTTTTTCTTTAAAAATGACACGATTTTCCACCTTTATGAGCAGTATTGTTTCTTCCCTTACCAGCGACTACGTTCCCTCATTCTTAATTTAATTCCTTTCAGTGTAGGAGATATCCTTTATAGCCTGCTTTTCGTGGTGTTAATCAGCTCAATCGTAAGGTTGATCAGTTATCTTATTCGCTGGCGGCGGAAAAAAACAGAATTTCGAAAACTGGTCTTGAGAAGCATCGCTTCTCTTTCTGTAATTTACCTGCTTTATTTTTACAGCTGGGGGGCTAATTATGCCCGCGATAAGATATGGCGACCTAAAACCGATACTGTATGGAGCCTCGAGCAACTATCCGCTTTAAATGACACCCTGATTAGTTCCCTGAACCTGTTACCGGATTATGACCATACCTTAGATCTTAACGAAACCAATGTCCTGGTAAAAAAGGTATATGAAGGTTATTGGGGCAAAAAAAATGTCCCGGAGTTGCAAGTGAAGCCCAGTTTGTTTGGCAGCGCTATGTATTATATAGGCATACAGGGTTATTATAATCCCTTAACGGGGGAGGCCCAGTTTGCGCAATCCCTGCCCTTGTTTATGTGGGGCTTCGTACTGGCCCATGAAATGGCCCACCAGACCGGTGTAGCTGCAGAAGGGGAGGCCAATTTTATGGCTTACGTGATGTGTGTTAAAAGCCAGAACGAAAGCCTGAAATATTCCGCTTACTTTAACTTGCTCTTATATGCAAACCGGGAACTCTCCGGCAAAGATTCGGTGCTGGCTGAGCAAAAGTTACACGCACTGAAGCCTGAAGTCCTGAGAGACATAGAAGAGCTGAAGACGATGCGGAGTAAGTATAAAAGTGTATTCAGGGGAACGGCGCTGGCCATTTATAACTGGATGTTGCAATCGCAGGGGCAGAAGAAAGGTCTTAAAAGTTATTCTGATATCTCCAGGTTAGTATACCTCTGGGAAAAGGCCCGGGAGCCCGAAATCAAATTATACCATTAAAAAAAGGAGCTGTTGTACAGCCCCTTTTTCGTGTTGGGTATTTTAAAATTAGAATAATTGCAGGTTGCAATCGTAATCAACACCTAATACGCTTCCAGACTTGTCGCATTCAGCTTTAGCTTCTTTTCTTGTTTTATCCCGGATAACGGTAGTCGTTTCGTTACCATTTACGGTACATTTACAATTCCAATCTTGTTCTTTACTACAAGAAGTTCCTGCAATCGTTGCGCCTACTGCCAGGCTCAGGCCGGCAAATACTGTGATAATTCTTTTCATTGTTTTGTTTTTTTGTTTCGTTAAAATATATTCCTTCCACGGATGGCAATACCTATCCCTGAAAAGTTCAATAACAAAAATGCAATGTTTTCATTTTATAGCCAAGCTTTTTAAACGATATTAACAAATCAATAAATATGATGGGTCATTGCAGGAAATCGGGTATGAGATGCAGTAAAAAATGATTACCTTTGCGGCTCGAAAAAATCGTATTTATGTTCGCATTACGCAGGTTTATTGTACTTAACCGCTTGTGGTTAAGTATTTTGATGATTGGATTAGGTGTTTTTTTAGGCATACAGGTTACCTGGTGGCTGGGCTGGTTGCCTATACTGATCGGTATTATCATGGTGATTGCCCATTTTTTAATAGGACCTATGACGATTTTGCCAAGATATATCGAGAACGGAGACGTGGAAGAAGCACAGCGCCTGATCAATTCGGTAAAAAAGCCGGAGTGGTTGTTTGCACAGGTGAGGTCTGGCTTTTATATGCTTAAAGCAAACCTGTCTACCATGAACAATGACCTGGACAAGGCGGAGGAAGACCTGAGAAAAGGACTGGAAGCCGGTAATACCGATAAAGATTCTAAAGGAATGGCTTACCTGCAATTAGGATTTATTGCCGCACAAAAAGGTAATTTGAAAGAGTCGTATGAAAAATTGAGAGAAGCGGTTAAAATTGGCTTGCCGGACGCCGACACTACAGCCAGGGCCTATATGCAATTGTCCTCTATCTGTGCGCAACGAAGAGACTACAGGGGTTGTAAATTTTATTTTGCTAAGGCCAAAGCGGCCAAACCTACCAATGCTGAGGTGCTGGAGCAGCTAAAAGAAATGAATAAGCAGATCTCCCGTATACCAGGCTAAATCCTGCAGCAACATATTTTTTCCAAGCGGCTTTCTTAACGGCCGCTTTTATTATTTTTAAGCTTGGCGTATCGGAAGCTATTGACTATTTTTGTCGGGCTTATGCAGCGCCGGTCTACCGGCCTGTCGGTTTAAAAAGATTTTAATAGAATGAAATACAAACATATAATAGGCCTGGTATTGTTAATTATCCTGATCGACCAAGCCATTAAATGGTATATAAAATTAAATTTTGAGTACGGCGAAAGTGTCTATGTATTCGGTCAGAAATGGTGCCAGCTGTATTTTATAGAGAATTCCGGTATGGCCTTCGGGATGAAGATCATGGATTCCACTATGGGAAAAACTATATTGACCGTTTTTCGTTTGTGTGCTGTAGGTTTCGGTTTCTTCTGGTTAAAACAATTGGTTACTAAAGGCCTGGGGACCGGTGCTAAAATATGTGCAGCGCTCATCCTTGCCGGTGCTGCGGGGAACCTCGTGGATAGTATGTTCTATGGACTTTGGTTTGACAAAGGTTTGGCCTATGATCCGGCTATTAATGATTACCGTTCTTACCTGGGCCTGGCGAAATTTGCCCCGGGAAAAGGCTACGCCGGTTTGTTACACGGTTCTGTAGTGGATATGTTCTACTTTCCTATGGTAGACACTACCTGGCCTTCCTGGATGCCTTTTGTCGGCGGTAACCGCCTTACTTTCTTCGATCCGATTTTTAATTTTGCAGATGCCGCTATCTCCACCGGTATCATAACTTTGCTGGTATTCCAGAAAAAATTACTGAAGCCATTCCTGGCCAGAATGGAAGCAGAAAAGGCCGCTAAAAAAGTTGGCGCATCTCCGGTGTCCCACGACAGTTAATAAGCTTATTTCAACCCAAGATATTTATGCAGCATCAATTTGAAGCTAATTTAGAATACGCCAGTTCACAAGATGATTTAGATACCCTTCACGGGTTCCGGGAGCGCTTTTACTTCCCGCAACATGAAGGTAGAGATGTATATTATTTCTGCGGCAACTCCTTAGGATTGCAACCCAAAAGCGCCGCTTACCTGTTCCAGAAAGAACTGGATGACTGGGCTGCACATGGGGTAGAAGGACACTTCAGGGCGCAAAGTCCCTGGATGTACTACCACAACCAATTCAGCGATTCACTGGCCAGGATCGTGGGCGCTAAACCGACCGAGGTGGTGGCTATGAATACGCTTACGGTTAACCTTCACTTATTATTGATCTCCTTTTACCGGCCAACCCGGGAGCGCTACAAAATTATTATGGAAGCCGGGGCTTTCCCCTCGGATCAATATGCGATTGAGACCCAGGTAAAGCTGCATGGGTTCAACCCGGAAGATGCGATCATAGAATTAAGTCCAAAAGAGAACGCACATACTTTAGAAGATGAGGCCATACTGCAGGCCATCCGCGATGCAGGCGACAGCCTTGCTTGCGTGATGATAGGTGGGGTCAACTACTATACCGGGCAATTGTATGACATGGCCGCGATTACGAAGGTTGCGCATGAGGTAGGTGCTATTTGCGGCTTCGACCTGGCGCATGCTATGGGTAACGTGCCGATGCAATTGCATGACTGGGACGTTGATTTCGCCTGCTGGTGTTCCTATAAATACCTCAACTCGGGTCCCGGAGGTGTTGGCGGCGCTTTCGTGCATGAAAAGCATGGCAATAACCCCGAAACGTTGAGATTAGCCGGGTGGTGGGGCAATGAAGAAAGCACCAGGTTTAAAATGCGTAAAGGCTTCGTGCCGGCTAAAGGGGCAGCGAGCTGGCAAATGAGCAATGCACCGGTATTTAACATGGTGGCGCATAAAGCATCCCTCGATATTTTTGATAAGCTTACCGTTGAAAAGCTAAGAGAGAAAAGTCTTAGACTTACCGCTTACCTGTACTTTTTACTACAGCAGTTAGATCACCTGAAGTTCGAAATTATTACCCCTGCGGAGCCGCACCGGCGCGGGGCACAGCTTTCCATGCTGTTTGCAGAGCAGGGTCGGGAGGTGTTTGAATTCCTGGAGCAGAATGGCGTAGTGGCCGACTGGCGCGAGCCCAATGTGATCCGCGTTGCTCCTGTGCCTATGTACAATTCCTATGAAGATGTATACCGCTTTTACGAAATTCTTAAAGATTTCAGATAGCAAACGTGTGTTGCTTGATGGATGAGCAGGCTTAAAGGATACCTTTGGCTAAAAATAACGGGGTGTGGTAATCTTAATAAGTACTCTTTTAAGATGGGCACACTCCGTTAAGCTTTATACATCATTTAGATGCCATTCCTTTAAGGCCCTGATGGCCGCCTCATAGCCCAGGTCAAAAAACAGCGGGGCATTTTTTTTGTCAAACATGCTGTATTGCAACAGGTTGGCCGGTTCAATAAAGATATTACAGTCTTTCTTTTTATGGTTTACATGATTAGCCATGCCCAGGTAGAATAATCGCTCGGCCATAGCCTTTGCGGATAGCTTTTTACATGCCGCCTGGTCAATAGAGCTAACCGCATTCACATGGGAAGCAATAATATAGCTGCCCTGCTGCTGTAAAGGTTCTATAGGCAGGTTATTCAACAGGCCGCCATCACAATAAATACGATCGTTGATTACCGTTGGCGGGAAGATAAAGGGAATGCTGGCGGTCGCCAGCAAAGGCCCGTAAAGTTCCCCCGATGAGAAAAACACTTCCTGTCCCAGGCCTATATCCGTAGCAGCAATGGTCATGGGGATCTTTAAAGCGCTAAAATCATTTCCGGGAAGATATTTAGCATAGATATCGGAGAGGAAGCTGGCCTTGAAAAGACCGGAAGTCTGCAGCTTGAAACTTTTCCTGCTGAAAAAGGTTTCTTTTGCCACGATTTCCATTAACTCGGTTGCTTTGTAGCCATGGGCAAATAAACTGCCTATAATCGCGCCGGCGCTGGTGCCGCTGATCGCTACCGGGGTAATGTGCATTTCCTCCAGGGCTTTTAATACACCGATATGCGCGATCGCTCTTAAGCCGCCGCCGGAAAGGCACAAACCTATATCATTTCTATTTTTCAGCATAGACTATCGCGGATTCCTGGAGGACTGGATTCAGGTTTTCCTCCCGGTGGGCCAGGCCCCAGGTGATCATTTCTTCCAATACTTTATCGAACCTTTTACCGGAATCGGTAAGGCTGTACTCAATGGTTACCGGTTTGGTATTGAAAATATTGCGGGAGATCATCCCGTTCAATTCCAGTTCTTTCAGTTCTTTAGAGAGCATCCGGGGCGTAATGGCTTCAATACTGTTCTGGATCTCCGTAAAGCGTTTGTTGCCGCAGGAAAGCGCCCCTATAATAGAAAGCTTCCATTTACCGCTGATCACGTTCAAGGTATCATTGATCGCTAAAGCATAAGCTTTAGAGCATTTTTTAAGGGAGTGGTAGGTGCCTTTGGTTTTCATGTTAAATTTATGCTTTAGTCACTATACAAAAGTATAGCAATATATTTATGTTAGCAAGTATATTTTATATAGCATTGGCCCTATATTTGCCTTTCCAAAAAATAAAAATCAGAAAAAGATATGAGTTTAGTAGAAAATTTAAACTGGCGTTACGCTACCAAATCAATGAACGGAGCGGTAGTGCCGCAGGAAAAAGTAGATTACATTTTAGAAGCGGCCCATTTGTCTCCGAGTTCTTCGGGTTTACAACCGTATAAAATTATCGTGGTAGCAGACCCGGAATTGAAAGCTAAAATACAACCGATCGCTTTCAACCAACCGCAGATCGTAGATGGTTCCCACCTTTTGATCTTTGCTTCATGGGATAAATATACCGAGGAGCGTGTGAATGCCGTATTCGAGCATAACAACAGGGAAAGGGGATTGCCGTCTTCTGCGACGGATGATTACAGGACCATGCTTTTGGGCATGTTTGCCGGAATGTCAGAGGCAGAGCAGGCCGCCCATGCTGCGAAGCAATCTTATATAAGTTTTGGCATCGCTACTGCGGCCGCTGCAGAACAAGAGGTGGATGCAACGCCAATGGAGGGTTTTAATAAAGAGCAATTAGATGAGTTGTTGGGCTTGAAAGACTTGGGACTGAAAAGCGCGACTATCTTAGTTCTAGGTTATAGAAATGCAGCAAATGACTGGCTGGTGAACATGAAAAAAGTGAGAACGCCTAAAGATGAGTTTTTTATCTACAAGTAAAAAGAGGTAAGCTTGTCCATAAAAATGCCCCCGTAAAGTGTTCAACTTTCGGGGGCATCCTGTATTTTAACGTTATTTATTTATAACCTGAAAGCAACCGGTATCACAACCGGTAGCGATTTTACGATACCGTCTTCTTTGCCGGGTTTCCAGTTGGGCATTTCATTCACCAGCCTCATAGCCTCTTCATCACAACCCATGCCAATGCTCCGGACAATCTTGGGATTGATGACTTTACCCGTTTCACTTACGGTGAAGGATACGTAAACAATTCCTTCTTTTCTGGCCTTCCTGGCTTCAGCGGGGTATTTTAGATTGGCGTCCAGGTAGCGTTGCAGCTCCGTTTTCCCGCCAATAAATTCCGGGTCCGGGTCCTGGTCTTTACTCGCATTTTTTGTCTGCGCATATACACTGCTTCCAGCGACGACTACCGGTACGGCCAGCGCCGCTATCAATAAAAAGCGTTTTATATTTCTATTCATGATCTGCTTTGTTTGGGATTTAGACTAAAATACTGGTGTAAAGTTAAAGGAATCTACGTTAAATAGGCCTTTATCGGTCATTTTTAAACTGGGTATTACCGGTAGCGCCATGAAGGATAAAGTCATGAAAGGTGATTTAAGCTTTGTACCCGTTTTTTTAGCAGCCAGGTCCACCACCTCGTATTCCTTAGCGGCTTCAGCGGCAGACTTATCCGTCATCAGGCCGGCTATAGGCAGTGGCATACATAGGGTTTCTGTTTGGTTATGCAGACTTATGCCGCCTTTATGGGTAATGATCGCATTGACCGCTTCCGACATGGAGTGATCGTCTACCCCTACCACGACAATATTATGGCTGTCGTGTGCTACGCTGGAGGCTATAGCACCGTATTGCAAACCGAAATTTTTAATGAAGCCTATGCTTACCGGTGCTTCCTGGTAACGGTTGATCACAGCGATTTTCAGCAGGTCCTTCTTGGTGTCTGTGCCGATATACCCATTAGAAACCGGTACGGTAACTGCTTCTGAGCGCGTAATCAATTGCCCGTCCAGGGCGACGATCGCGTTGACGCTGACTTCGGGTAAAGATGCATCAATTTGTATGGAAAAATCGGAGGCTTTAACAGGGCTGCGGTTAAAATGGTTGATCAGATCGGGGCGGGTATACACTTCCAGGCTTTGGCCGTTTTCTGCGACTAATTGCCCGTCGATATATGTTTTCAGGACTTTAAAATCCCTGGTGTCTTCCACTATGATAAAGTCCGCAGGGGCGCCAACACTCATATCGCCTGCATCGAGTTGATAATGATCAATAGGGTTCAGGCAGGCTGCCTGCAATACCTCGAAGAGGTCATAACCTGAGGCTACGGCCCGCGCTACCAGTTGGTTGATATGTCCCTTAACCAGTTCGTCGGGGTGTTTATCGTCCGAACAGAACATAAGCTGTGGCGCATGTGTATTGAAAAGCGGTACCAACGCTTCAAAATTTTTGGCGGCGGAACCTTCCCGGATCAGGATTTTCATACCTCTTTCCAGCTTGTCCAGCGCTTCCTCTATGGTCGTACATTCATGATCGGTGCTTATCCCTGCTGCTATATATTGGGAAGCGGCAACTCCGCTGAGACCGGGCGCGTGCCCGTCTACCGGTTTGCCGGCGGCCTGCGCGGCGGCTATCTTGGCCAATATCTCCGGATCTTTATTTAATACACCGGGAAAATTCATCATCTCTGCCAGGTAATAAATATCCGGGTCCTGCATCAATGTTGCTATCGCTTCTTTATCGATCACGGCACCGGCTGTTTCAAAAAAGGTAGCCGGCACGCAGGATGGTGCACCGAAGTGGATTTTTACGGCAGCTCTTTTTGCATTATCAATCATGTAATGAATGCCTTCGATACCACATACATTAGCAATTTCATGCGGGTCTGACACGGTCGCTACGGTACCATGAACAGCGGCTGCCTGGCTGAATGCCGCGGGGCTAACCATGGAGCTTTCGATATGGATGTGTGCATCGATAAAGCCGGGTAAAATGAAATGTTCCTGAGCTGCTTCCAACTTTGTAATACCAGCAATTTTCTGCCCCGAAACTTTTACGAGGGCAGGGTAGATCTGCCTGTTTTTTATATCAATGTAGTTACCTGTTACTTCAAAATCTGCTGACATATTATTCCTTTGAGCTTAAGCATAAAAATAGCTTATTTTTGAAAGGTAATTTCGAAATTTAAATTGTTTTAAGAAAATGAGAGAAGGGCAATTTATCCGGCAGAATAAAGAGCGTTGGGACAGCTACCTTTTTGAGACGGATGATCCTGATGAGCTGGCCAAGCGTTTTGTGTACCTTGTAGATGACCTGGGGTATGCCAAAACCCATTACCCTAACAGCAATACCATTAAGTATATTAATAGTATTGCGGCGAACATTTACATGTCTATCTATAAAAACAAAAAGGAGCAATCGAATAAGATCAAACATTTTGTGACGGTGGAGTTACCGTTGATCATGTACCGGAACCGTAGGACATTACTTTACACCTTTCTTTTTTTCCTGGTGTTCATGCTGATCGGCATTTTTTCTTCCTGGAAAGACCAGACTTTTGTGCGGGGCGTCTTGGGCGATGATTACGTAGATATGACACTAAATAATATTGCAGAGGGAGACCCGTTTAAAGTGTATAAAGAACAGGAACCTTTTACGATGTTCCTGCAGATCACTTTTAATAATATCGGTGTTACGTTCCGGATATTTTTATTCGGGATATTCTTTTCTATAGGTGCGATCTATTTATTATTCAGAAATGCCTTGATGCTGGGGGTATTTGAGCAGATGTTTTTCGCTCATGATCTGGGGTTCCAGTCTATATTGGTCGTATTTATTCACGGTACCCTCGAAATTTCAGGTTTGATCCTGGCCGCTACTGCCGGTATCATTCTGGGTAATTCGATTTTATTTCCCGGGACCTATACCCGCACCCAGTCTTTTGTTCGCGGCGCCAAACACGGGATAAAAATAATTATAGGGCTGATACCCGTTTTCATCACCGCCGGTTTTTTTGAAAGCTATGTGACCCGCCATACCGGTATGCCGCTGGCTCTAAGCTTAATCATCCTCATCAGTTCCCTGGCGTTTATTATCGGTTATTTTATTCTTTACCCCGCGTATGTGGCTAAAAAATACGCTTTAAACAAAATAGATATCAATTAATCCTTCAATTCGGAAAAGAAGCATATATGGAATCAGAAAATGAAAAAAGATTCGGAGGCATATTAAGTGGGTTGAAGCGGCTCATTTTCCATGATGCCCCCGGTAATGTAAGTAAAGAACCTGAAGAGGCAGCGCAGCCGGAACAAAAAAGGCAGGAAGAAGACCCGGTAAAATCCACCCCAGCCCCGGTAACGGCAAATACTTTTACTGCGCCGGACACCGGCGCCTCAAATATTGATGAGCAGGAACTGGTGCAGAAAATATACCAGCTGTTTGAAAGCATCAATAAACCGGGAGTAGATTTTTTTGAACTGTGGAATGCTGCAGAAAAAATGGGCGGACCCACACCGGTAAATATTCAGAATGCTTTTACCACCTTGAGCATACTTGGCTTGAGTAAAGACACAGCATTGAGAACAGGCAGAGAGTACCTGCAGGAGATCGATGAGAAAATAAAAACAGATGTACAAAGCAAGCAACGGGAAAAAGATCACCTGGTACTGCAGTTGCAGCAGGAAAAAGCTTCCCTGCAATCAAAAGAGGCAGAATTGGAAAAACAAATTTTAAACCTGCAAAAAGCATTGCAGGATACTAAAGCACAACTAACCCAGGTCGACAGTAAGTATACTAAACCTATTTTCCTACTGGACGATAAGATGCGGGTCGGGCTTAGTGCGCTCAGGATTGTGGATAAGGAGATTGCTGCCGTGTTAAATACGGTGGAACATTCGGTGAAATAAGTTACGGTAAGCCCGGAAATGCTTAATATTGTCGTTGAAAAATTAAACCAGAAGTTATGCCTGATAAAAATAATTCTGTTAACATGATTGATAAGCGCAGCTTACCCACTGAGCTGACGCAATTGCCTATTTTCCAGGTGATCGGCAACCAGATCCCTACAAATTTGACCAAGCCGGAAACGAAGAAAACAATTTCACAAATTGTATTTTGGGGTGCTTTGATAGGCGCAATAGCCTTCTTTTATACAATGCTGCCCAAGCTGATCGCTTTTGCCAGTCAGACCATCTGGCTGATTATCATGTCGATTATCATCGTGGTATTGGTCATGCTCTATCCTAAAATCGTGCGGTTTTTGCATACTTTGGGTACCACCTTATTGTTTAAAGGAGAAAAGAGCATTGTACGTAATAACCCGGTTATCACTTTACAGATCCTGCTGAATGATGCAAAAGATACTTTGAAAAAAGTAAGGGATAAGATCGCTTCTGTAGATGGCGTAAGGATCAATATGATCGATGACGCGGCCCGGAGCAAAGAAGAAGCCGAGAAAAAGTACCACCAGGTAAAAGCACTGACAGAGTCGGCCGCCAAGCTGGAACAGGACGCGAAAGAACAAGAAGTAAAGGGCATGCAGGAGAAAAGCAATGCATTAAGAAGAGAAGCGAAAGAAACAAGGGTCAACGCCAGTTTAAGAATGGAAGAAGGGAAGGCCGCGGAACAGACAGCCCGCCATTATACCCAATACAGCAACCAGTTCAGCAAAGTACTGGAAGTACTGAAAGATAATGAAAGCGGTTCCCGGATTTATGTAAATGCATTAAGCAGCACAATTACCATCATTTCCAAAAAGCTCGAAGCGACGAATAAAATGCGCTCGGCAACAGAAGGCCTGGCGGATGTGTTCCAGATCAAAGACGGCTGGAAATACCAGGAAGCGATGGACGCGGCCAGCGGGCTCATTAGCCAGAACATAGGCCGGATCCGCAGCAACCTGGAATTCCTGGACCAGAATAATGATATTACCGTAGGAGCAAATGTGAGCCAGGCAGAACTGGAAGCATTTGTAAAACAAATTGACAATGGTCGGCTGGAAACTCTGAATATAGAGCAGATGAGCGACTCCGCTTATGAATTAAGCCCGGAACAAAAAGTAGATAAAGGGTTCAATATTTTAGACTAAACAGAACATTTATTTTTAAACTAAAGCAAAAAACAATCAATATGAACGACAACAATCCCTCTACATGGTCCCGGTTAAGATGGCCGGTTAAAGCGATCATTATTTTAATTCCTTTGCTTGCCCTGCTTTGGCTGGGACAAAAATTCGGACTCGCGGATAAATTAGGCGGAGGAGACCAAGCGAATACGGCTAGCAACAGCGAAAGCCCTTCCATGCCCGGCTCAGATAAAAAAGAAAATGGTAGCAAAAATGCCGACCTGGAACACAGATCCTTTAATTTTTCCCCTGAAAAGCCCGTGAATGGTACTTTGAAAGGAGTTGTTGAAGTAGGAGCTTCCGGGTTCAATTCTTTCGTGATTAATGTAGATAAGGACAAGAATTGGGAGATCAAGAGTAAAGATTTCGGTCAGTCTTTTGTTTACGAAGGATTGGCTTCTACAGAAGATATCCGGTTAGGCCTTAAGAAATATATTGCGGCTATGGCGGAGAAAGGCGTAAAAAGTAACCACGTACATTTCGTGATCAGCTCCGGCGCGCAAAAAATAGAAAAGACAAAAGTCATCGCAGATGAGTTAAAAAAAATGGGTTATGTAGTTAACCTGGTAACTCCGGAGCAGGAAGGTAAATTGGCTCTAAAATCCGTATTGCCCAAGGCTTATTATGATAATTCGTTCGTCGTAGATATAGGAAGTGGTAATACAAAAATTTCGTACCCTAACGGTACCGCGCTTACTTCGTTTGAAGCGCCCGGAGCCAAGTATTATGAGAAAGACCTGAGCGATGATGCTGTTTTTAGAGAGGTAAAAGAGAAAGCGGCTAAGATTCCTGAAAATAAGCGCAAGGTTTGTTTCATTATCGGTGGCGTGCCTTATGAAATGGCGAAAATGACGCGTGAAGGAGAAGAGCGTTATACGGTATTAAACCCTGCGAGCAAATACCAGGCAGGGGACAGTAAAAAATTGGCTTGTGGTATCAATATTTACAAAGCGATCGAAGAAGCGACCGGTTGCGACACCTTTGTATTCGACTGGGATGCCAACTTCACCATAGGTTTCCTTTTATCGCTTTAATCAATAAGGAGTGGTATAAAAAAACAGGAAAGGCAGTGCAGCCTTTCCTGTTTTTTATTTTTATTGCTACCTGTCGCTGCAGTTGCGCTGTCCCGGCAGCCCTTGCTTTGGCCGCTCGTCTATATTTTCAGGTGGCGCCTTTCCATGCTTATCTGTTATTAAAGTTTTACCGTAACTATTTTGGTCGGGTCCAGGTTCGCATTGCGCATAGCAATGTTCCGGGCCACAGTCTGGGCGATGTCGGTAAATGCTTTTAAAGATACCGGCTCATCGTTGAGTACAGCCGGGAAACCTCTGTCAGCACCTTCACGGATGCTTTGAATCAGGGGTACCTCACCGATGAACGGCACTTCAAACTGCTCGGCAAGGTTTTTGCCTCCATCACGGCCAAAGATGTAATACTTATTATCAGGCAACTCTGCGGGGGTAAAGTAAGCCATATTCTCTACCACACCCAGGATAGGCACCTTGATATTGGCGTTCTGGAACATCATCATCGCTTTCTTCGCATCGGCCATAGCCACATTTTGTGGTGTGGTAACGATCACCGCACCGGTGATCGGTAATGTTTGCACCAGGGTCAGGTGAATGTCACCGGTTCCCGGGGGCATATCAATGATCAGGTAGTCCAGTTCATCCCAGTAAACATCAGAAACAAATTGCTTGAGGGCGGACGTCGCCATAGGACCACGCCAGATAACGGCCTGCTTTTCATCTACCAGCAAACCGATCGACATAATCTTAACGCCGAAACGTTCCATGGGCTCGATCATGCCTTTCCCGTTTACATCGCGCATCATCGGGCGCTCCCCTTGTATGCCGAACATCATAGGGGCGGACGGGCCGTAAATGTCTGCATCCATTAAGCCGACTTTGGCACCGGTTTTGGCCAGGGCAATCGCAAGGTTGCTGGACACCGTAGATTTCCCGACGCCACCTTTACCCGAACCTACTGCTATAATATTTTTTACCTTGGGCAGCAACTCCGATCCGTCTGTATTGCGCGCGCCCAAAACCCGGGCGGTCATATTGATGTCCACTTCAGCCTCTTTATCAATGAAAATCTTTATCGCATTCACTGCAGCTTTATGAATCATTTCCTTCATGGGGCATGCAGGAGTGGTCAATTCAATAGTGAAAGCCACTTTTTTCCCATCTATCCTGATGTCTTTCACCATGTTAAGGCTCACGATGTCTTTCCCGAAGTCGGGATCATCTACATTAGAGAGCGCCTTGAGTACATCAGCTTCTGTTATCATATTCTTATAAAATGTTTGAATTTTGCAAATTTACTACAGTATCTCGTATTCTCCGGGCTTTCTGTATACTAAAATTGTGGTAATAGAGTTTTTACTAATAAGTTTTCATTTTTGAGAAATATTAGAATTTTAAACCGATTTAATAAACTATTTTTGCCAGGTATATGCGACAATTAATTCATACGTTATTAACTATTATTGCTGTTGCCGGCCTGGCCACAGTTTCATTTGCCCAGAATACCAATGACAGGCTGGTGCAGGTTACAGGTGTGGTTAGGATGCAGGATACCAGCGACGTAATTCCCTACATGGGTATTTACGTTAAAAATTCAAACTCAGGAACGCTGAGTAATGAAAATGGTTTGTTCTCTCTACTGGCTTACAAAGGAGACACTTTAGTTTTCAGCAGGGTAGGCTTTAAATCCAGAGAACTGGTAATCCCGGTGAACTGGGATAAAAATTTTTACACTACTACGCAGTATTTTGTACAGGACACTTTTGTGTTGAACGATTTTGTAGTACGGCCTTATATGACTGCAGATGAATTTGACTACGCGATGCGGTATAAGGAATATGATCCGGATCTGAATGCCGCAATCAAAGAAAATACCAGCAGAGATGTGATTACAATGATGTTGCGGAATATGCCTTCCAATTCCGGCGATGGGGCCGCATTCCTTCAACGTCAGCAATCTTATCAAAACTCCTATTATGGTCAGCAAGCGCCGATAGGCTTGTTTAACCCCTTTAAATGGGCCGATTTTTATAAGTCCGTCCAGCGGGGCGATTACCGCAAAAAGAAAAACTAAATTCAAAAAAGGCATTGCAGCAGCGATGCCTTTTTCACGTCTGTGACCACAGTTGATACCTTGCGACAGACCGGGCATAACAAAAGCACCTGCCGGAGCAGGTGCTTTAGATTATCAATAAGTATTACTTCGTTATTCAGCGATAGCTGCGATACCCGGAAGTGTTTTCCCTTCAAAGAATTCCAATAAAGCGCCACCACCGGTGGACACGTAGCTGACTTTATCGGCCAGTTCAAATTTATTTACGGCAGCTACGCTGTCGCCTCCGCCTACCAGGCTGAAAGCGCCCTTGGCCGTTGCTGCTGCTACTGCTTCAGCAATTGCCTTCGTGCCTGCCTGGAAGGTCTCCATTTCAAATACGCCCATAGGACCATTCCACAGGATTGTTTTTGAATTCAGGATGACGGTTCTGAATGCAGCCTGCGCTTTAGGACCGATATCCAGTCCCATCCATCCATCAGGGATATTTTTATTGTCTGCGATCTGAGTTTGCGCATCATTGGCAAATTTATCTGCGGCAAGACTGTCTTCGGGCAAATGAATCGTTACACCATTTGATCTTACTTTTTACAATAGTTCGCGCGCCATGTCTAGTTTGTCATCTTAGATCGGAAGAGCGTC